>CAIYVS010000592.1 GCA_903929655.1 uncultured Bacteroidota bacterium
AGAAAGAAAAAAACTTAGTTTCCTTGACAGATTCCTTACCCTATGGATATTCCTGGCTATGGGAATAGGAATAGCCATAGGCTATTTTTTCCCTTCATCCGGAAACTTCATTAACTCTTTTTCTTCAGGTACCACAAATATTCCCCTTGCTATAGGACTCATATTAATGATGTATCCGCCGCTTGCAAAGGTGAAGTATGAAAAGATGGGTGAAGTATTTCGTAATACTAAGATCCTGGGGCTTTCACTCTTACTCAATTGGATAATAGGCCCCATACTGATGTTTCTCCTGGCCATTGTTTTTTTGCATGCTTATCCCGAATATATGGTAGGCCTTATACTCATCGGGCTTGCGCGTTGCATCGCAATGGTCATAGTATGGAATGAACTGGCAGAAGGCAATAGGGAATACGCAGCCGGCTTGGTGGCACTTAACAGCATTTTCCAGGTATTGCTATACAGTGTGTATGCGTATGTATTTGTTACTGTTTTGCCTCCCTTGTTCGGTCTTAAAGGCCTGGATGTAAATATTACCATTGTACAAATAGCTAAAAGCGTTGCTGTTTATTTAGGTATCCCCTTTGCTGCAGGCTTTATTAGCCGCTACGCATTGCTCAGGATTAAAGGGGAGACCTGGTTCAACACTCGTTTTGTTCCGTTTATTTCTCCTGTAACGCTCATTTCTCTGCTTTTTACAATAGTGGTCATGTTCAGCCTTAAAGGCAAACTGATCGTGCAGATACCTATGGATGTGATACGTATCGCGATACCATTGGTCATTTACTTCATTATCATGTTCCTGCTTAGCTTTTTTATTGGTAAGTCATTAGGCGCGGATTATTCCCGCAATGCTTCCATCGCTTTCACTGCCACAGGCAATAATTTCGAATTGGCAATTGCCGTAGCCATAGGGGTGTTTGGCATCAACAGCGGAGAAGCATTTGCCGGGGTAATAGGGCCGCTTATAGAAGTACCTGCACTTATTGCATTAGTCAATGTAGCATTCTGGTTCAGGCGTAAATATTATCCATCTCAAACCATTCCATTGGGAAAACAAGCTTAGCAAATACATCAAGCCCAACGATAAATATTCCCGGATGAAAAAAATTCTTTTTGTTTGTATTGAGAACAGCAACCGCAGCCAAATGGCCCAGGCCTTTGCCATTATGCTGGGTAAGGGCAGGGTAGAAGCTTATAGCGCCGGATCAAAACCATCAGGCATAGTAAACCCCAAAGCCATCGAGGCCATGAAGCTTTTGGGTTATGATCTTACAAAACATGCCAGCAAATCGCTGGAAGAAGTAAAAGAATATGCGCCATTTGATGCCGTTGTGACGATGGGTTGCGGCGATGCCTGTCCCTGGATGCCAGCTAAAGAACATATAGACTGGCAAATACCTGATCCCCGTAATATGGAAATGGAAGACTTTATAAAAGTCAGAGATTTTATAAAGGAGAAAGTGACAGATTTACTGGAAAGCATATCCATTTAGCAATCCTCAGCGTATCAAAACCAGTTTTTGGTAGCCTGTAGTAGATACTCCTTTACTGTCCTTGATTTGCATTCTGTAAACATATAAACCACTTGGCAGCTTCATATTATCGTTATCAGTTCCGTCCCATGTTACCTCATCCGTACGGCTATTGGTAGGCGTAATGGACTCCTCCAGAGTACGAACCAATGAACCGGTGGTATTATAAATAGCAATTTGCACATTCAGGGCTTCATTGGGATGGTTATGC
>CAIYVS010000593.1 GCA_903929655.1 uncultured Bacteroidota bacterium
GCCCTGCTATATATTGTGTGTGCGGGTTTTTCAGGGTATAAGAACCGTCATACTTTGGCTTCTTGTCCCATCTGTTTTTATCCGTCGCTTTGTATTGATACTCACCGTTGTTAAATGCAATGGCACCATCTACATCTATTTTAATTATACTCGGCTTAAACCATCTTGCAATAGACAAAAAATGCGATGGCACACCTGTCTGTTTCTGCTTTTGGGAATGCGCAGTTGAAGGGAGTTTACTTTTCCCTTGTGCTGCTGCTATAGAATAATCATTGCGCTCACACCAATCGTCTAGTTTTTGAGCGAGTTTACCATTGGTTACAGGTATCTTTGTTAATGCTACTCGGTACTTTTTACAGAATCTATAGCCCTTTGACCTAATACCTAGGACATAACTATCATTAGTTTCTAATACACCAAGTTTGATCAAACACTTGATATAATCTTTGTAATTGTGTACCCACGATTTTAAGATATATGAATTAAAAGGCACATATCCATCCTCCGAAATTAAATCCTTATTATCTGCTGGGATTTTGCTAACAAGGTCAAGTAAATAATAAAGGTATCGCTCATCAAAACCTTCAATTTCCTCAAAGGGATAATCATCTAATAGGGCATTGATGTCAAGGTTTTCGGGGACATAAAAGGAATGTCGCATCGCACATAGGAATTATAGCCAGTTAAGGTTAACCAGCTTATGTCAGTTAATTCTTTCCGTGTATTTTCTATGTCCTTCCTGTTCATTTCATACGTAAATCTGCTCTTGGAATCTATTTTTAGCTCCATAAATGTCAGTTTTAGGTTAATAAATGATTTCTAAGCCTTCTTTGGGGAGATTTCTGAAAGGTTTCTAACGAGAGTTGCTATAGATTCAAAGGTATTTTCTGTGGAATTTCTGTTTCCTTCAAGCAAGGTCTAACGACTTTGATCTACAAACCTATGACAAATATATTGATTTTCCAAATTTATTTTTAATAAGAGTTGTGTCACGGTCGAAATTCACCGATTAAGGTGGGTTATTCTTAAGCTTTTTGGGTGAGTAAATCCACCCCAATATCATCAATATGAATGATATTTCCACCTCATACCCAGGGAATCCAGCTGCAATCCTTAACCGGATCTAATGAGCTTTCTCATGCTGTATATATAGCATTATTTAGCTCCTACATATCCAACCTACTGCACAGCTACCCTCTGGATTGTACTACTTCCACTATCACCCATTACCCGCAGCATATAAACCCCAGGAGGAACTTTAAGGTTTACTTGCTTATCCAAACTGTTATTTTTAACGGTAACAGTCTCACTATACACAAGCTGCCCCATCATATTCAGGACTTCGATTGTTACATATCTGCTATCAAAGCGAGGTGTCTTTATATTGAAGCTTCCGTTGTTAGGGTTCGGGTACATTCTGAAATCACGGATGCCATTTTGAACATTGCTCACATTCACCAACTGCACACTTACCACCACTGTATCCCAGGTAGTTATCCCGCACAGTATTTGTTCTACTATATAAGTATGGTAGCTGCCCACAGTATCGTCCTTTATCCAAATACCTGCATTCAAAGTATCTATCAGCACACCATCCCTGAACCATTTGATGTCTGGGATGGTTTCATTTCTGCCAAGTAAAAAGCTATCTAAATATCCCTTATGCAGTGTATCGGTGCCCCATGCAAAGGCAGGTGTTCCGGTTTCTATTACGCTTACATCGTCTACTAAATAATATGAACCGCCCCCTAAAGCATGGGTATTTGATACAAAATGGGCTGTATTAGTTAGGTCATAAAAATTACCTATGGTTATAAACCGTTCTGTGCCATTTGCAATAAAACTGCCTTCCACTTTTGTCCAGTTTAATGTGTCATTGATAATTGAGTTTTCAACCACTTGCGGCGTGTATTGTGTTTGGACCGAACCACAGGTACTTAAAGCAGTATCTATTTGTCCTTTGTCCAAATAAGCTCCTATATGGTTAATGGCGTACGCAGCACCGCCTTGATTCTGCATAACATAAAAAGTAACACAATAAGAATGGCCCGGAATTAGAGGCTGATACAGTCTGCCTTGTAAATAGTCGCGTTCATATGACCCTGCTGGCAAACTTGAGTCAACAAACATTAACACCTCTGCCATTCCATTGCCGCTACGTGGATAACTATGGCTAAACCAAGGATTAACTGGAAATGCTATTAATGATGATGAAAAAGTATCACAAGTATTGCAATATGAAGAAGAGCAATCAGGATTTCCTAATGTGTCAATTATATACCAATTGGTATCAATTGAAGACCAATGAAGTGCAAACATAATTTGTGCTCCTGCAATTGGGCAACGGCTGTATTGTTCCAAACTTGGATTTAACACATAGTTCACCTGTGCTGTTAAAGAATAACAGCACAGGTGTAAAATCACTATGAATACTATTTTTTTCACTACTGCACTACAAATTTAAGCATATAACTGTTCCCTTTGCTATCTATTAATTGAAGTAGTGTTCAGCACGGAATAGATTTTTCTCGCCAAATTTGAACCCCCATCTTAATTTCCAGATACCTCAATTTTTTTCCCTAAACATACCCCACCCTTTATATAGGTGTGTTTGATTAGAGGACCCATTGCTTTATGCCCCTGCCGGATGACAGCCTGGGGGTGCCTCCGGGGTGCAGATTAAAATTATTATTAACCACTTTTAAAATCCATTAAAAATTATGGTAACAGTTACAGGTTATAACCTTCGCACAAAAGAAGGTTCAGACAAATCATTTATCACCCTTCAGCTTGAAGGATCATTAGAGATGGTGCAATCTCAGGGAACAGGGCGTTTCTATGCCACGGCACGAAGGTGTAGTATCTCCAGCACGTTTGATGAAGCAACGGCTAAAAGGATGGTAGGTGCACAGATATTAGGAAATATTGTCCGTGTTGAATGCGAACAGTACGAATACACAGTGCCTGAGACAGGTGAAATAGTTAATCTCACCTACACCTGGGATTATCAACCTGAGGAAGCAAAGGTTAAAGAAAGAGTGTTGGATGTGGCTTAGTAAATAGGGGCAGTGTAAAAAGCTGCCCTTTTTCTTTATCTCAATTCAAATAATTATGGAATTACAACAGGCCAGCCGTAAGAAGGCTAAAATTAAATTAGGACTCCAGGGTCCCTCAGGTTCTGGCAAGACAAAATCCGCACTATACATTGCATACGGTA
>CAIYVS010000594.1 GCA_903929655.1 uncultured Bacteroidota bacterium
TACGACATGCTGTCAGATTTTATCAACTGCAAAATCTGGGTTAATATTGAGTGACTGAAAAATTTGCAATGTGGAGTACCGGTAACTGAATAGATATGAAGAACCCCTTTTCTGATTAATAGGGCCTTCTGCTAATAGCTCGGTACCAAGAAACCCAAATTGTCCCGTAAACTCATAACGGTCTTTATTGCCATTGCGTAAATTAATATCAAAAACACCGGCCACAGCATCACCATACTCCGCAGGGAATGCCCCTGTGTAGAAATCGCTGTTAGCGAGGGTTTTATTGTTCAATATACTCACCGGACCTCCTGTTGTACCAGCTATGGCAAAATGGTTAGGATTGGGAATATCCACCCCTTCCAGCCTCCACAAAACACCTTGCGGAGAGTTGCCACGAATGATGATATCATTCCTGGAGTCGTCACCACCCTGCACCCCCGCAAAATTAGAAGCCATACGTGCGGGATCACCACGGCTGCCAGCATACCTTTCTGTTTCCTGCACATCAAAAGTTTTGGTGCTTATCAGGGCCATTTCGTTGATATGTTCTTTTTTTGCTGTAATCGTTGCTTCTTTTATTTTTACCACTGCTTCTTCCATTTCCAAAGGCAAAACCACTTCTTTGGCCGATGTTACCAATATATCATTTAGAATAATGCTCTCATAACCCAGGTAATTAACTGTAAGTGTATGCTTACCAACAGACACATTGCTTATCATAAAATCTCCGTTTATGTCTGTAACAGCGCCAAAAGAATTTCCCATATCACGTAAGCTCAAGGCAACACCAATAAGTGGCGTTTTACTTTCTTTATCTACTATTTTCCCTTTAATTACCTGGCTATGCTGTGCATAACAAAAGCCTGGCAGCAATAAAAAGCATATTGAAAAAAGTATAAGCCTATGCATAAGAATGACATTTATTGTGCAGCAAAAATGCAATTGCATTTCCTTAATAACTTTGACAATTGTCAAATAAGGTACAATAAAAAGAGAATTTCCCTAAAATCAAATTTAACAATCAACAGGAATGAGTGAATTTACCTTCTCTTAAAAAAAGCAAAACCATTTTTTGCACCCAGGTCCTGCAATTGAGACATAGCCCTGTACTTATCTGCATTTTGAATCTTACAGATAAAATAGGCAGGTTTGTCAATGTTCCCGTTCAGCAACCAGTCTTCATTAGGGTAATTATAGTTTTTGCTGTGATAATTAGGATTTGTGGAAGGCAGTTTTTTAGTGTAAAAAAGTTGAGCATAGCTCCTGTATCCCAACACACAAACATATACGTCCTTCCCTTCAAAACTTTCAAAATATTCTATAGCAGCTCTCTGCGAATAGGCTTCTATCTTAGGCGTAATATGCACCACCGTAACCTGTATGATGATGATCTGCAATACCCCAAGAAAGATCATCCCCTTCTTAAAATTCCTTTTTAACATTACTGCTGCTATACAAATACCAACCAGGTACAGCAGGCCGAACAAACATTCCGCATAGCTCCATGAAACATGAGCCTGCAAATTTCCTACAGCAAACGGATCATCTATATAAGGGATCAGTTTATTTTTGTAAATACCAACCAATGGCAACGCCATCAATAATATGGCCCATATAGACCCTACAAATATCAGGATACCTCTCACCCATGTTTTTATCTTTGCATCGCCAATACTGAGTCTGTATATCTGTAAAGCAGCCAGGAAAGTTAATGGGAAATAGCACAGAGAGGAATAGTGTACGATCTTGGTTTTAACAATAGAAAATAGTATCAATACAACCCAAAACATCACCCACATCCAGCGGGTAAAGTTCCTGCCACTTGTGTTATCGGTAACACGTTTTCGTGAATATTGAAATAAAAATACCGATGCAGGAAAACAACCAATCAGCAATATTATGAAATGGTAAAAGAACGGCCCCCCATGGTCAGCATCCTCCGTTCGGAACAAGCGAATTTGATAAGTGATAAATTCATTTACAAACCATTTGCCATATTCCAGCCCATACATCATTCCATCCGCCCCGAACCAGAGTGCTATGGGGATAAAAGCGCTCAAGGCCACAACAATAATATCTTTTAATTTATACCCTGCCAAACCCCTGTTCACAATAATATATACAATGAAAGACAGTATTGCCACCAGTATAGCCACAGGCCCTTTAGTAAGTACAGCCAAACCAAGAAACAAACCTGCTAAAAAAGCATGCAAACCCTTTCTTTCACTATTACGAATAAGATATACCTGGAAGAAGGCAACAAAAATAAAGAAATTAAAAGTCGGGTCAATGATGCCTGACTTAAAATAGAAATGTGGCAACCAGGAAGCTGCATAAAGCAAGACCCACCATGCTGCCATTTTTTCATTCACCACTCTTTTCCCAACATAAAACAAAGTAACCAGCGTCGCCACACCCATAAAAGCATTAGGAAAGCGGGCAGCATATTCATTAATGCCAAACAGCTTCATAGACAAAACCTGCATCCAAATGAATAAGGGCGGCTTTTCCCAGAATGGTGTAAAATCAATCTGTGCACGCAGATAATCTTTGGATACAATCATCTCCCTGGCGCACTCTGCAAAATTGATCTCATCCCAGTCAAACAAATGCACATGCCCCAAAAAGGGAAAGAACAAAAGCATGCCCAGGATAATGATAATAATATAAGGGATACTATTTTTCATGAACATCATTTTTTGCTGTTACCACATCTTCATCTTTAAAAAAACGATCCTGGTAACGTCTCATAATACTAAACAAAATTAATGTTCCAAAACCACCAATTAAACTGCCTGCATAAACATCCTGTAAAAAATGAGCAGCCAGGTATATTCTTGAATACCCCACCAACAAAGCACAAATAAAAAAAAGAAGTCCGAAATATTGATACTTCTTTGGTAACAACATAGACAAAAAGCAAAACATGCTAAATGCCCCTGTGGAATGTCCGGAAGGGAAACTATAAGAAAACAACCTGTCCCATTTGGGCAAGATATGTATCCAGTCAGGCTCACCGAAATACTTTAAGGGCCTGGGCGCATTAACAGTGTTCTTTATAATCTGGGTAACAATCGTCGGCAGTACATTACACAGCAATGCAGTGGTAAAATACCACCAGTTGCGCAAAGAAGAATACCCTAACAGTAGCAGAAGAATAATAGTGATCGTTACCCCCTCCCCTACCCATGTTGCATAGTAAAAGAACACATCGGCAAAAGAGCTGTAATGTGTATTGATCAATGCAAAATAATACTGCAGGTATTTAGGATCAATCATAGGATAGGCCACGACAGCCCATATAAGAAAAGGAATGATAAAAAACAGGTTATATGATGTGTATGGCTTTTTATACAACGTCTGCCGTTTTTTTATTCCTGAATAAAGCGATCATTCTCTTCCATGAACGAATATACCACTCCTTCGTGAATATCTGGGAGTCATTACGGGCATGGTATATAAGCCAGAAAGCTATTGGCAACAACATCCCGGTCGACATCCACATACCCATCCAGCATGGCATACTACCCGTTTTGGCAAGTTTTTCCCCTGTTACAGAAGTAATATGAAAGATCACAAAAAAGCTCACCGCTATAACCAGCGGCATTCCCAGCCCGCCCTTACGTATAATAGCCCCCAAAGGCGCCCCGATAAGAAAAAGCAATATGCAGGCAAAAGAAAGTGTAAACTTCCTGTGCCATTCCACCGCATATTTCAGATAGTTTTCCTGTTGTATCCTGGCATCCGAAGCAGTTACATCCACCAGTCCCTTCAGGTTACGCGTATTATTCATAGCAGCCTGCAAAGCATGAAGCCTTAATGAATCGCTTGTTAACTGGAAAAAAGTAGAATCATATTTCCTCGCCACATACTTGTTTTTCGAAAATTTCTTCATTAAAGAATCCCTGCTCCAGCCCATACTCGCCCAACTATAATAAGGGCTGAAATATGATGCCAAATTCATAGGAATTCTTTTCTGTGTTCTCTTAATACTATCTATATCCCTCCCCAATTGACTCACATTCTCCATTTGGTAAGCAGTTTTAAACAGCTCCTCATTAGTGCGTACCAGCCTGAAAGATGAAAGATCAAATACCTTGTCCCAGCTCTTAAAACTCATACGCGTCTGCTCATTATTCCGCACCCCGTTACTATATCCCTCCTCATAACGCCAGCCATTTTTCAACCTGAAGATCAGGTACTGTTTGTCCTCCGAAGGTATCATCTCACCCGACTCGGCCAGTATCACTTTATCATTCCCGATACCCGAACTCTGGTCATAAATAATTACATCCCGTATCGTGTGCCCGTCCTTGTCCTTACTTCCCACCCTGATAGAATATCCGTCAATATCCTTGTTAAACTGGCCAGGCCTGATGTTCAGCGTAGGTTTTGAATTGCGCAGATCATACAGCAAGGACAGAGCCTTCAGGTTAGCCACCGGGATAAAATTATTATTAAAGAAAAAGGCGCCGCCGCCCGCGAAAATAATAAAGATCAGCAAAGGCCGCATAAACCTCAGCAAAGATATTCCAGACGACTTGATGGCTATCAGCTCAAAATTCTCTCCCATATTGCCAAAAGTCATGATGGAAGCCAGCAATATACTCAGGGGCAAAGCCATAGGCACCATCGTAGTGCTCATATAAAACAGCAATTGCAGTATCATCCAGATACCCAGGCCCTTACCAATAAGCTCGTCCATATACAGCCAGAAAAACTGCATAACCAGCACAAAAAGGGTAACAAAAAACGTAACGATGAATGGCCCTATAAAGCTGCGAAGAAGAAGTATGTCCAGTTTTTTAATCAAATGCCGGGCTATTTGCTGCAAACCTACATATTTTAAGCAGGCTATTTGCTTTAAGCGTTCACTTTTAACTTACAATAGAATTTGCAGGATATTGAAATTTTGACATGCAATTACCTCACATCAATGACAAATTGTTAATTGCCAAGTGTTAACTGCGAACAAGTAATTATTAAAACCAACTACACCATTATTTGTTCACTGTAAGTTGTTCACTAACTAAGAACCTATCCTGTGTTTCAGATCACTCACCTGGCTACTCCACAGCATCTCCTGGTCCTTCAGGTCGCTCTTGTCAGCAAAATCGGTAATTCTCAGTATAGTCTCATTGGTTACAGGGCTTTGTTCTATCCTGAACTCAAAAAACTCATCATTTGTGTAGTAGTCCCAACGGTATCTTACAGACTCATTTTCTGTCTGTTCTAATATATCCGCAATATCCGTAGAGCCATTCCAGTTAAAGTAAAGTTTATGCTCCCTTTGATCCACTTTATCTGCAAACCATTCCTGCAGACCAACGGGTGTAGATAAAAATTCATATAATATAGAAGGAGAACATCGAACAGGGAATTCAAGC
This sequence comes from uncultured Bacteroidota bacterium, assembly GCA_903929655.1. Taxonomy (GTDB): domain Bacteria; phylum Bacteroidota; class Bacteroidia; order Chitinophagales; family Chitinophagaceae; genus JABDGU01. The sequence goes on from CAIYVS010000594.1 coordinate 5,391, forward strand.
GTATACATTGTCTTTTTCTTATTCATCGTTATATTGGCCACTTTGCTA
>CAIYVS010000595.1 GCA_903929655.1 uncultured Bacteroidota bacterium
TCTTTATAGTTAGGATTATGGGAATGGAATAATTTTACTTTGCCGCTGCTTTTTATTTGCTTGTATGCATGAAAGATCACAGAGGCCATGCGGCCTTTATGATATTCGTTGGGGCCATAAACATTAAAGAACTTTACACCCGCCCAAAATGGGGGAGTATGCTTTTGCTCCAGTGCCCAGATATCAAAATTGTTTTTGGACTCACCGTAGGGATTGAGGGGCGCCAGTTTATTCACAATATCGTGGCTGTCAGTATATCCAAGTTCGCCATTGCCATAGGTAGCTGCAGATGATGCATAGACCAGTGGAATATTATTCGTTACGCAGATATCCCATATGTCTTTGGAGTAATCGTAATTCCATTTTTTATGCACAGCATAATCCATCTCGGTAGTGTCTGTGCGTGCCCCGAGGTGAAAGATGTATTTTATAAGATCAGGATGTTTGGCGTGCCATTCAAAGAATTGCTCCCTATGTACTTTGTGCAGATATTTTTTGCCCAGCAGGTTTGGCGCCTTATGTTCGTTCGAAAAATCGTCGACGAGCACGAGGTTCTCAAAGCCCAGCTTGTTCAGGTAGCCACATAAATAGCTGCCTATAAAACCAGCCGCGCCGGTAATGGCAATCACATCCGTTTTTTGCATCCTTTTTGTTCGGATAAAATACTAATGCTTTGCTGAATCAGCTTTTGGTGTTGCTTCAGCAGCTTTTTCAGGCATTTTAGCTTCTGTGCCGCTTGCTTTGTTTTCTGTGCCTTCTGCAGGTGTTGCCATTTCGGTTTTAGCGCCTTCTTCGGTTGAAGAACTTTCTACTTTAACTAAATTAATGGCACATATAAATACGCCAACCAATATGATTACAACCCAAAATGATGCACCAAACGATACAGCAGCTTTGTTATCATCTTCGTGCGTGTGGCTATGATTAGATTCTTGCGACATGTAAGCTTATTTTTTTCTGAATGCTTCAAAGATAATTATTTGGCTTGATTTCTCTAAATCTAAATACAAAATCTGAATTTGAATATGTTTATATTTAATGTAATGACGTGTTAAGCTAAATAAGGCCATAAACCAGTATCGACATAAATTGTACACTGTCTGCTGTTTCTGTTCATTGTTTAAAACCGTTTCCTACATCATTCCCGCATTTCACCCTCAGCCATGGCATTTGGCTACCTGTTGCTTTTATACAAGCTGATAAAGTAAGAGGTTTGTATCACAAAAAGCAAATAATATGAAATCAATAAACATTCTTTTCCTGTTCGTAATGCTGAGCGCTTCGCAGGTTTACAGTCAGCAGTTTTTTAGTAGTGCGGCATTGGTACATGCGCATAAAAGCCAACAGCTCAATTTTGTTGTGCCCAAAGAAGTGAACGTAATGTATTACAGGGTTGAGGCCTGCAATGACACCAATGATTTTGAAGTCATTGGCAGGGTGATTTCACTGGGTAATACGATGCTTCCCAGGGTATATCATTATGAACTGTATACAACAGCGTATAAGTATTTCCGTATAGGCATGGCTGGTATGGACGGGAACCTGCATTACTCACAATTGATAAACAATGTTGAGCCTGCGCAGCATACAGAGCCTTTGTTTAAGCCTGCTTTTCCGGACACTAATCATGCCATCGCAAACAGTCAATAATAAAAACTGAAAGCGGTTTCATTGCATGCCTTTTTCATTTTTTAATTTTTAAATGGAATAGCTGCTTCCTTTCCAGGAAGCAGCTATTTTTAGCTGCAAAAATCTGTTATCTTTATAACGTGAATCAATCAAAATCCATAATAGCTATTATTGTAGATGATGATCCTTTTTGCTGTTTTCAGCTGCAGGATATTATTGGCAAATATGCGCTTGGCATAGAGGTAAAAGCAGTTTGTAACAGTGGGGAAGAAGCTATTGCAAAGATACATGAGCTTGGTCCGGACCTTGTTTTCCTGGACGTGGAAATGCCGGAAATGAACGGATTTGAAATGTTGAGGAAATTACCGGCGATTAATTTTGAGATCATATTTACCACTGCTCACCAGCAATATGCCATAAGGGCCATACGTTTTGCTGCTCTGGACTACCTGGTAAAACCAATAGATGCAACCAACCTGCAGGAAGCCATAGACAGGTTGAAGGATAAAAAAGGTAAACAAAAACAACTGGAGCTTGTAGGACTGCCAACCGAGATAAAACTAAGCAATCTTGCTGTGCCGACTATGGAGGGACTTTTATTTGTTAGTCTGCAGGATATCATCCGGTGCGAATCGGATGATAAATACACGAAGATATTCCTGGCGGATAAAAAAATGATCATGGCATCACGCACCCTGGGCGATTTTGAGGCCGTACTTCACCCGCATGGCTTTTTCCGCATTCATAAATCTTACCTGATTAATTTAAAACACCTGAAAAAATATCTGCGTGGTGAAGGCGGCCAGGTTATTATGGCTGATGGTTCTACGCTAGATGTATCGAGGAGGAAGAAAGAGGAATTGCTGGATTTGGTGAGCCAGTTTTAAAACATCCCCCTGCCTACACACAAAGCTACAGCACAGCCCCCTTCGCCCCGCACAGGGCTTACACTCAAGGGGGAATTTCTGTCGTTTTTCTGTTTACATCCCCCTGCCTACACACAAAGCTACAGCACAGCCCCCTTCGCTCTGCACAAGGCTTACACTCAAGGGGGAATTTCTGTCGTTTTTCTGTTTATATCCCCTTGCTTACATACTAAGCTATAGCACGTCCCTCTTCGCTCGGCACAAGGCTTACACTCAAGGGGGAATTTCTGTCGTTTTTCTGTTTACATCCCCCTGCCTGCACACAAAGCTACAGCACGTCCCCCTTCGCCCGGCACA
>CAIYVS010000596.1 GCA_903929655.1 uncultured Bacteroidota bacterium
CATCTGGGAAATACCGCCTAATACTTTTTCCATTTTCTCCTTGCTGCGGGTCAATGTCAGGCGCTCTTTTTTGGTCACGCTGTCCATAGTACCGTCCTGCAACATTTTTTCAATGCTCAGCATTTTCTTTACACTCTTGCGAATAGTAGAGAAGTTGGTAAGCATACCACCCAGCCAACGTTCTGTAACGTAAGGCATATTCATTTTCTGGGCGGCTTCAGCCATTATTTCTTTAGCCTGTTTTTTAGTAGCTACAAACATGATCTTCTTACCGCTCTTCGCGATCGATTTCAATCCTGCAGCAGCTTCATCAAGGCCTTCAATGGTTTTATTAAGGTCTATTATATGAATACCGTTCTTTTCTGTAAAGATGTACGGTAACATTTTAGGATTCCACTTTTTCTTAAGGTGGCCAAAATGCACACCAGCTTCCAGCAGTTGCTGATGTAATGATTTATTTTCTTCCATTGTAATAATTTCTTCTTGTTGGTTAAAAAAATAAAGAATACTGGTGTACGATTAACGTTTAGAGAACTGGAAGCTGCGACGAGCTTTTGCTTTACCAAACTTCTTGCGCTCCACCATACGCGAATCGCGTGTCATGAGCCCTTCTTTCTTCAAAGCAGGACGGAATTCAGCATTCACTTCGCATAATGCACGGGCAATAGCCATTTTAATAGCTTCTGCCTGGCCTTTTGGCCCACCACCCTGAACATTTACCACTATATCATAAGTACCTACAGCACTTAAAGTTTTAAGTGGTAATTCCACCTGGTTTTGCAGGTACATAATCGGGAAATATGCTTTGTATTCTTTGTCGTTAACCGTAATGTTACCGGTGCCTTTGCTCAGGTAAACACGAGCTACAGCATTTTTGCGGCGACCAACGGCGTTTTTTTGTTTTTCCATCTATATAATGGTGTTTATTACTTTTTTAATTAAAATTTAAGTGTTTCGGGTTTCTGTGCCTTATGCGGATGCTCTGCACCTTCATACACAAATAATTTGCTCTGCATCGCACGGCCCAGGCGATTTTTAGGAAGCATACCTTTTACAGCGCGCTCTATCATTACATTTGGCCTGCGAACGATCAGTTCTTCAGCAGACTCATGTTTTTGTCCACCTGGATGTCCTGAATAAGTAATATAGTCCTTATCTGCAAGCTTATTGCCTGTAAGAACCACTTTGCCCGAATTGATCACGATAACATAATCTCCGCAATCAAAATGAGGAGTATAATATGGCCTGTGCTTACCACGCAGCACAGAGGCTATGCGCGATGTCATGCGGCCAAGAGTCATATTGGTAGCGTCTACTACATACCATTTGCGCTCTACGATCTTTTCGTTGGCAGATTTTGTTTTAAAACTTAAGTGTCTCATATAAAATTCAAAAGGTAAAATTCAAAACCCCAATTGTTATTTGATAGCAATACCAAGATATTTTTTGGGACTGCAAAGGTAAAAGCTGCCTGCGATAGCACCAAATAATTTATTAAGAATTTTTAGCTCACTTCTATAACAATCTGATTATCAACTATTTTTTTAAAAAAATATTTTTAATTAGACCTGTGTTTACCCAAAATCATGGGCAAAAAGTTCATCATCCATCGCGTAGTATATTTTATAATATAAAGATTTATGTGTCCTATTTTTAGATATTAATTCTAAATCGATTTTTAAATAATTGTTAACAAATTCCTAAAAGAGGCTTGCTTTTCTCGTTTTATTAAAATATTTTCACATTACAAATTCACCCCAACACTCACCCCATCTTAGTTTTTAAGACTATATAAAAATCTTGTACTTGATTAAACAAAATTAGAAACATGAAAAAAATCATTACGCTCTTCATTTTGCTCTTGTTTGCCATTGTCCAAAACACCGATGCTCAAACAAAAAGAATTAAAGGAAAAGTACTGGATGAAAATGGCCAGGGCCTGCCGGGTGCGGGCATTACCATTAAAAATACCCAGATAGGTACCGTAACAGATGTTAATGGCAATTTTTTGCTTGACATGCCGGAGGGAGACAATATTGTAGTAGTCCAGGCAATTGGTTACGCCACCCAGGATGCCACCATTACCAACAATGGTGTTATTGTGCAAATGAAAACTGAATCTCGCGCTTTAAGAGAAACAGTTATAACGGCCCTGGGCATGTCTAAAGAAAAGAAAAAGCTCGGCTATAGCATTTCGGAAGTGAGTGGCGAAAATATTATGAAATCCGGGGAAAATAATACCATAGAGGCATTGGCGGGTCAAACATCGGGAGTCCAGGTAACTTCAAGTGCCGGTACCCCGGGCGCTTCATCCAGGATTGCTATAAGAGGCACACCGAATCTCCAGGGTGATAACTCTCCATTAGTAGTAATAGATGGTATTATTATTGACAACAGTACTTCTCAACCCGTAGCCGGAGATTATCCATACAACCAAAACCTGAGTGGCGTAAATGCTTCTAATCGTTTATTAGACCTGGACCCTGATGATATAGAATCTGTGTCGGTCTTAAAAGGGCCTGAAGCTGCAGCCCTCTATGGATCAAGCGGAGGTAATGGTGCCTTGATCATCACTACTAAAAAAGGTAAGTATAGGAAAAAAGGCGAACCAACATTAGGCATCACCTATCGCTCATCAATTGAGTTTACAACAGTTGACAAATTACCCGACCTGCAAAGTCAATATCTGCAGGGAAACAATGGTGCCCTGGATACTTCTGGTGATACTCCTAAAAGTTGGGGGCCAAATAAAGATTCTATGTCTGGAATAAAAACATATAATAAGTATAAAGACTTTTTTCAGACAGGTGTTGGCTATACTAATAATATTGCCATTGACGGAGGGAACGAGACTAATACTTTCAGGCTTAGCTATGGAAATTATTCTGCTACAGGTATTATTCCTAATAGTAGCATTAAGAGGAATACTATAACCTTGAGCGGCGAATCTAAACAAAGTAATTGGCTTACAGTAGGCGGAAGTGCTAACTATAGCAATACCCAGGACCAAATGGTGCAGAATGGTTCTACACTGGGCGGAATAATGCTCACCTTATTAAGAGCACCTATTAATTACAATATAAAGAATTATGTAGATCCACTAACAGGAAATCAAACACAATATTATGCCATATATGATAATCCTCTTTTTTCAACTTATAATAATCCATACAATGACCAGACTGACAGAATATTTGGAAACTTGTATGCAAATGCTAAAATATCCGACAACTGGAGTGCTACATGGAAATTAGGAACTGATATGTATAATACACAGGCCAGGCAGGTATATGCCGTATCTTCATTCGGCGATGATAATAATGACCAGTTAGGCCAGGTAAATTATTCAACTATATATAGCAGGATGCTGTATAGCGACTTCATAGTGCACTATGATAAACATCTGAGCAATAAATTAGAATTAAATTCTTTCCTCGGATACAATTTCTGGTATCTCGAAAGCGGTAACGTTTTTTCAAGGGGTAGGGACCTTGCAATACCTGGTTTTTATAATTTATCAAACGCCGCAAACTTATATGCCAGCAATGCAGAATCTTATGAGAGAAGGCAAGGCGTGTATGGTGATGTTCAATTGGGATATAATTCCATGTTCTACATTGACGTGACTGCGAGAAATGACTGGACCACAGCCTTTGGCCAAGGTGGTGCAACATCAATATTCTATCCTAAAGCAGATGCATCATGGATATTTTCCCAATTAATACCTAACAATAACATTTTATCTTTCGGGAAACTAAGAGTGGCTTATTCCGATGCTGGCCTTGGCCCTCAACCTTACACTTACCTTCGGACAATATATTATGCACAACCATTTATTACTGATGGATACACCAACGGGAACAGTTTTCCTTATTTAGGCCAAGTGGGTTATTCACCTTCAAATATATATTATCCCGGAAACTTAAAACCAGCTGATAATGAAGGCAGGGAAATAGGCCTTGACCTCAGATTGTTTAAAAGCCGGGTTACTATAGATGCCGTTTATTATAACCAGGTATCACACAACAACTTAATTACCGAACCTATAGCACCCAGTACTGGTTTCCAATATCAAGTCGCTAATTCTGGGGATGTGCAGAATAAAGGTATAGAATTAGAACTAGGAGTTGATATAATAAAGAACAAAGATTTTAAATGGAACATTTCCGCCAATTTCACTAAAAACGTAAATAAGGTTCTCGACCTCGCTAATGGTGTTAGTTTGCTCAATACAGAACAAGGATTTTCGGAGATTGGGTCCTATGCTATCGTAGGCCAGCCGTACGATGTATTTTATGGAACTGCCTGGAAAAGAGACCCTAAGAACGGACAGATCTACGTTGATAATTTAGGCCATCCCATAATTGATAGTGTTAACCATGTTATAGGCAATCCTAACCCTAATTGGTTAATGAATATTTCAAATAATTTTAGCTGGAAAGGTTTTAATTTTTCTTTCTTAATTGATATCAGGAACGGTGGTGATATATGGGACGGCACAAATGCACGCCTTAACGCCATAGGTATTTCTGCGGCATCAGCCGACCGAACCAGCACATATATTATTAAGGGAGAGGTGGCACCCGGCTATACAGGTGCGGGCTCCGCAAATACAACCGCTGTACCCGCGCAATACTATTGGCAAACTTTCAAAGGAGACGGGGCGGGCTCGGCTGCTGAGAATGCTATCGAAGACGGATCATGGGTACGCCTTCGTTCTGTAAATATCAGTTACCGTTTTAATTTCCGCAAGAAACACGCCAATTCAACAGTGCAATACCTGGAGTTAGGAGTAACAGGCAGAAATCTTTTGCTCATTACTAACTATAAAGGCGTAGATCCTGAAACTAGCCTCACTGGCGCCGGGTCAAACATTACCGGCTACGATTATTTTAATAATCCTGGAACAAAATCATACATGTTTAACCTGAGAATGGGCCTATAATTATTTCAAAACAAAAAACGAAAAGAAATGAAAAATATAAAATCAGCAATAGTTTTTATACTTGGAATAGGGACACTCGCAGCCTGTAAACATGATAAGAGTTTGTTTGTTAACCCTAATTCCCCGACTACAGCAACGCCCCAAACATTACTTACCTCTGCAGAAGTTTCTACGATTAATACTTACGAAGGAGACCTGAACCGTTCTGCAGGCATATTAATTCAGCATAGTGTGGGAGCTTTGGCACAAGCAGAGGGTACACAGGTATACTCATTACCCCAAAGTCTTTTTGATAATCAGTGGTCGCAGATATACCAGACACTCGAAACTGCAGAGCTATTAAAACTCAATTTCGCCGCAAAAGACCCATATTATGCAGGAATCGCGGATATCATTATGGCGATGAACTGGGGCTTATGCTCTGACCTTTGGGGTGATATTCCCTTCAGTCATGCCCTCAGTATTGATTCAGTTAAATTCCCTACTTATGACGCTCAGCAATTAGTGCTGAATGGCCTAATAGGCCTGCTTGACAGTGGTATAGCTATTCTTTCAAATGATAGTCTCGTTAACGGATACGTGCCTGCAACCGACGACATAATTTTTGGTGGCAGTCGGCCTAATTGGGTCGCTACAGCTTATACATTACGCGCACGTTATTTAAACAGGTTTAGTAATAAAAGCAATTATGATCCGGCAACTATATTGACAGACCTGAGTAAAGGCATACAAAGTGCAAGCCAGAACTGTATGGGCATTCATGGTAACAGCGGAACAGAAGATAATCAATGGTATGCTTATATCCAGTCAAGGTCTTATATTGTTGCCAGTTTGCCTTTTGTTGATTCCCTTATGTTAAGGCCTACCGATCAGCGCCTTTATTATTACTACGCAGCTTGTGATACATGCACACTAGGTGGTGTAAATGGAAGTCCTGTTGATAATGTTACTACTCAGGATATATCTTTATGGGGCAATTACCTTGCCGCTGCAGCCTCTACCCCAACGCCTATTGTTACTTATTTTGAAGCGCTTTTTATTAAAGCAGAAGTGGAGGCCAGAACCGGAGATAGTACGAATGCTGCTTTAGATCTTAATAAAGCCATCATGGAAAACTGCAACGAAGTTACTGCTGGCACCTATTCTGGAACTGATATAGCGACTTATACAGCTTCGACAGCTAACCTCGGCAGGATTATGTATGAAAAATGGATAGCCATGTTTGGACAAACCGAAGCCTATGACGATTACAGGAGAACAGGACTCCCTGCACTTACTCCTAATCCACAGGGAACCCTGTCCGTTATTCCAAAACGTTATCCCACACCAGACCAGGAAAGTAATTCAAATCCTAATGCACCAATACCCAGTTTGATAAGCCCTGTATGGTGGGCGCAATAACAATATGAATATTTGAAAACTATTTAAAAATCTAAAAGAAGGAATTATGAAATATATTTTTAGAATATTAACCATACTATCAGTCCTTAATATTTCACAGGCTGATTTACATGCTCAGCATATACAGGGCATTGGTCTAAGCTTTGGTGCCAACGATTTTTATGGGCCACAAACAGGTAAGTACTTTGGTGATAACGTAACAAATATCACCTTCAACGCTATAGAAGGAAAGAATGATACCAATATTTCGAAAAAATTTCGTTGGGACCCCTTGGTCCGGTTCACATGCTGGTACAAGCTAAACAGGCATTTCGATTTTAATTTGGGTATTTCCCTCGGCAATGCCATTTATCCGACAGGCAGTAATGATACGACTTATCAGGAAATCAAGAGGACCCCGGTTTCTAAAACTAAATCCTTACTTGCAGAGCTTGATGTTCGTGCCAATTACAATATCATTCCTAAAGAAAAACATTTTATCTCCCCTTATGTTTTTGCAGGCCTTACAGGCGCTTACCATTCCGGCTATTCAGGCCTTGATATCCCTGTGGGTGCAGGTTTGAATTTCAGGCTCGATAAAAAAAGCAAAGATGTTTATTTTAATCTGGATGCAGGTTATAAAGTTGCAGTTACCAGCAATGATTTTAACCATATACAATATGCAGCAGGTTTTGTTTATTGGTTCAAACCACATTACAAAGCACTGGTTTCGAAAACAGTTGAAGCTGCAGTTGCAGAATTGGCAGCACCTGATATGGACCACGACGGAATACCCGACAGTGTTGATAAATGTCCTACTATTCCTGGCCTGGCAGAATTCAATGGCTGCCCGGATACAGATGGAGACGGAGTGCCGGATGATGAAGATGAGTGCCCGCTGGTGGCAGGCCTCAAACAATTTAACGGTTGCCCTGATACAGATGGAGATGGCATACCAGACAATAAAGACAAATGTCCTTACCAGGCAGGCCCTGCAGATAATGGCGGATGCCCGATTGCTGACAGGGACCATGATGGCGTACCTGACAACGAAGATATGTGCCCTGACGTACCCGGCACAGTTGCCAACCATGGCTGCCCCGAGATAAAGAAAGAACTGCATGAAAAAATATCCCGGGCTGCCCGCGATGTATTCTTTGATGAAGGAAAAACAACTTTAAAGAAAAGCTCTTACTCAGCTTTAACTAAAGTCGTGAACATCATGAAAGAAAACCCAGGCTTATATCTCAATATTTCTGGCTATACAGATAATGTAGGCAACAAAGAATTTAACCAGACATTATCAGAAAAACGTGCCAATGTTTGCAAAGAATACCTCATAAGCAAAGGAGTGAGCGCAGATCATCTCTCGGCAAAAGGTTATGGCGAGGAAAACCCCATCGCAGATAATAAAACAGAAGCCGGTAAAGCCAAAAACAGGCGTACTGAAATGAAATTGTCTAGTTATAAACAATAAATAAAATAGCGTGTGATTTTTAAAAAGCAGGCCCGGTTTCGGGTCTGCTTTTTACCTGGAACTATGTAAATATTCTTGTTATTTATTCAACCCCTCCCCAAACTCAATCAGCAATTTTGCAAGCTTATCAATATTGTTAAACGATAGCGAACTTGCCTTATCAAATACATCATGATAATAACCCTTCCCTCCGTTAGAATAAATAAAGAATGAAGGCACACCTGCTTCAGTAAAATGATAATGGTCGCTATTCGCAGCCTTGCCGCGACTTTTCACAGCAGGCAGGTAACTGTGATTAAGATTTATCTTTTGCAGCATTTCAAACTGCCTCGGATATTCTGTTGCATTCACAACAGTCACCCCATCACTAGCATCACCCATAATATCCAGGTTTGTAAGAAAATGGATATGGTCTAAAGGGATGAGCGGATGTTTTACAAAATATTCTGAGCCCTTTAGTCCCGCTTCTTCACCACTGAAAGATATAAATACGATGGAGTAATGTTGAGGATGTGTAGAAAAATATTGAGCGAGATACAATAGCATAGCCGTACCGCTGGCATTATCGCTGGCACCGGGAAACATCGCATCTCTGCCCATCATACCCAAATGATCGTAGTGTGCTGAAAAAACAATAAAGCTATCTTTTACAGCTCCCGGTACCATGCCTATAACGTTTTCATTTTTATCGTTTGTTATAAAATCTGCCTCAATATTAATACCTGCATGCTTTATTTTTCGTGGAATAACAGTGTCCTCTATATATAACACAGTTCTTGTGAATTGTGTATCAAGTGTCGTCCAAGTAAGCTTTCCATGTTGCGGAATAATATAACATCCTTTCGGCAATTCTCTTACAAGCCCCCAAATATGTTCTGATAGCCTTTTGCAGAGTGTGTCGGCATTTTGTAAAAGATAAACGCTGCTTTTCAGGTTCCATCTAGCTTTCACGTTTGCCCATTCCTTCGAATCTTTAATATTATTCAGGTCCACTTGTACAACTTTTTTCCTTTTTCCTTTAAAAGATGTGCTTCCGGCATCAACAAGAAAATCAATTCCGGGTTTCATTTTTTTTCTGCCAAGTTTAAGCGACACTTCTCCGGGGAAAGTGTTAACAGGAAAATAATAAGACTGAACAAAGCTGTCACCTTCTCCAACTGGCTTCAATCCAAATTCTTTAAATTTCTTTTGCAGGTAGCGTGCGGCATTTTCTTTACCATTATTTACATAACCACGCCCCGCCATTTTTTCACCACAAAGAACCTCAACCTGATTTTTCAAAAAAGGTATTTCATCTTGTGCATAAGCGCAAGAGCCTTTTGTAAATACAAGAATAAGTAAACTATAGCTCAGTATTTTTATCATTGCACATTAAATGGTTTTTGATTGCTGCATTCTATATTGTCCCCCGCTGATACTTTAAAGTATCTACAGAAATACTTGTAATACTCATAACGATATTTTGTTTTTTCACTGGCAGTTTTGCCACATTCTATACCCCCGTTTATAACATTCACTGTGGCCCCGAAACCAGGCAACCTGCCATCCTGAATGTCAACGGCACTGGCAATCCATTTCCCGCACATAATATCATGGCAGGACGGCTTGGGTTGTTGAGGTGTCATCCAGAACCATATAGCAGAAGCAAATGATAAGATCGGTTCTTCACTTAACAACTCAGGGTGCATGAGCAAAGTATCCTTACTGCCATAATATGCTTTACTGAACTGCCCGTAATTATAATTCCAGGATAATTGCTTCGGCCCCCGGCCGTGGTAGGATACGTTTTGTATCGGGTAAAATTCTTTGTTATTAGTATCTGAGTACTGCATGCACCCATGTTCGCAACCAAGTTCCTCAATATATACCAACCCCCATTTAAAATACCCTCCGTGTGCCCCATCCCAGCCACCGCTTGTTTCCTGTGCTACGTTCGCAAGAAAAGCGCACAGCTCACGTTTTTGTGTTTCTTCATCACCCTCAGCAATAAATAAAGGAAACTTTTCTGCTGCCTTTATAAATGCCCGGAAAGTATAGAAATCTGTTTTTTTTCCCTTTTTTTTAGCAGACAAATTATATCTGTTTGGAAAAAGTTCATTCCATTTTTTTTCATCCAGATATTTATAAAGATTGTTTTTCTCCTTCGTATTTACTATTTCCTTTACGGACTTTTCTGTTTGCGAAAAAGAAAGACTGTAAATGCTTATGCCGCATAACAACAAAAAAAAGTATTTGCAGAGATTCCTTTTCGTCATACACTTTATTTCATTAAAATTAAAAAACAGTCCCGTATTAATGAGACTGTTTTTTTAAATGAATTTGTAATTGTCTATTTATTTGCTGTGTAGCCTGCTGTGAGTTTCCGTCGCATTATCAGGCTCAGCATAACTTCCAAACATTCTTATGCGGTAACGTTGATGGTGTCTTCTGTACTTTTCGTAATCATACATGGGGTTGGTGCGGTCAGCACTTGCCATCCTGAACCGAAAGCCAACAGTCACGGGAACAGCCCATATCTGGTAATTCAGGTTAGATGTAGTATTCTCGTGTGGCGCGGTAACATTGTAATGCAAGTCGTAATAACGTGCAGCAAGATCAATGTTAAATGCAAACAAGGGACTGAAATTATAATTATAACCCGCCTGCATACCTAATACAAGGCCATTACCATTATCAGGTGCTTTATACGATTCATTCGCACCCCTGTTGTTAGGGTCGTTTTTAGCAAGTCCAAAACCAACAGCGAAACCAATATAAAGATCACTCTTACCTATCTTTGCTTTTTTGTTTGCAATACCACAAAGAGAGGTTGTATAAGCAGAATAAACGAATTTTTTGTCGTCTCCACCATAAGTAATAGTAGGGTAATTAGCATCAGCATATACTTTACTGGATGTAGACGCCAGTTCCAACTCATGAATATTAATACCTAATTGCCAGTCACTCCATGAATTATACAATGCCCACACAGAACCTGCATAATTAACTATCGAGGCGTTACCAATATAATACATGTTGCCCGCCGGTTGGGTATTGGTACTTATTCCCCCTCCAAAACCTACCTCAAACTTCTGGCCAAAAGCGAAAACGGGACTCAACATTAAAAAAGCAAGTATGGTTTTTTTCATTTTTTATCGGTATTGATTACTAAAAATAGCAAATATTTAAATGCGATTAATCACTATCGGACAGAAAAATAAATAAATAATGCTTTATGTACAAACATTATCAGGGAATTATTATTAAAATGGCCTAAACAGAACAAAGAAACAATATTTTTATAACAATATCACCCCCCTCTTTAAAGTACATATGTGTCAATATCACCTCTCCTTTGGAGAGTTGGGGGGAAAGGTCTTTACTCCTGGCTCATTAATCCCTTGAAAGGATATTTAAGATTTTCGTAACCCATAAGGTCTACCTTGATACTGCCAACCAGGATCGGGCTACTGATACGTAAGGGTAGGTGGTTCTTGTCATCACTCACCCAAATTTTCATCTTTTCACCACCTTTAAATATGGTACCCTCAATAAGTAATGGCTGTATTTTTATCGATTTAAAGGTTCCGAACCTCGTTTTTATCTCTTCTTTGCCTATATATCTTATATATAATGGATACACCTTGTCATCCAAAAAAAGATTGAATGCTATTTTATCACCTGGCTCATACTCATCATAATTGATATTGCGGGCGTAATATATTGCAGACAGAATATCCTGGGTACACTTGGGTATATCAAAAGTGCCGTTGGTAGACGTAGCCTTCCCTTCTTCATGGTCAAAATTAACATCGTTAATAATAGTATACCCTCCCTCATTCACATTCCTAAGAAATTTTACCGGCAACATACTTTTCTTGTCAATGAATGTCTCATATCTGTCACGCACTTTAAATATCCAGTCGTGCGATTTCATCGTTTTCCCTTCACCTGTTATATGATAAACCCTGTGTCCGTTAATGCGGGTATCCTCAATACTGAAATTGGCTTCGCCTGCATTTACCCAAATAGCCCCCATATTGTAATACACCATAAAATTCAGTTTCTCACCAGTCAGGAAACTGGTATTAGTTTTTCCACAAAGTTCACGCTGAGCTACTGCATTTAATGAGAGTGTAATAAGTATCGAAAAAATAAATGCAGCTTTCTTTATCAGGACCATAAAGTATAATGTCTATAATGAATCTAATATACGTTTTTAACGAAGCAATCTCATACGAAGTAGTAAAAAGCTGCCAATTATGGAAGGTATTACCAGGTTCAGCAGCCATAATGCCAATGTGGCGCCCAATATCCCTATCGTATTATATGAAAAATGATGAAATAAAAATAAACTTACCTGTGCCCTTGTTCCAAGCTCTGCCAAAGCTATACTGGGAATCACAGCCATAAGCCCAAAAAAAAGGCTAGCCACGCAAAATCCCCCAAATAATGGCATACTAACATTCATCCAGTATAGTAAAAACAAATACTGTGCCGTAAAAACCACATAACGTGTCACTGAAATGAACAGAATGTTAAATAACTGCCTGGTAGTAAATCTTTTAAGCAATTGCGTATATAAATTATAGCGCCTCGCCCACTTATTTTTAGCCAATAATGGCAGCCATGCTTCAAACTTCCAGTACAAAATGCCTATTACGGCACAGACAAATACGCATGCTGCTAACAATAGCCTGTTACCAAATTCGTGAAAATTCAGATTCAGATAAATTAGCCCGATAATGCCAAAAAAGAAAAAAGTAAACAGCTGCACTACAACACCAAGTACCGATACACTTATCAACCTGAAAGTATTCTTTCTTTTCAGGTATAAAATGCGCCCCGGGTATTCTCCTATCCGGTTAGGTGTCACTATAGAAATAGCCAGCCCTGCCAGGTAACTTGCAAAAGCACCCCTGTAGGATACCGGCTGCGCAGAACCAGCCAACAAATGCCATTTACGGGCCTCCAGCGCCAGGTTCACCGGCAATAAAAAAATACTCAGGCACAAAAAAACAAGTGAGCCTGTATGTTCCCAGGCCGTTCTGTCTACACTATGCAACTGTTTATTTACCTGCACATAGATACCCCAAAGCAATAGTGCAGAAATAATTGCCCCTGCTGCGTAATTGAACCATATTTTGGTACTTTTGTTCAAGCTAAATTTATTCATAGTGCCGGGGCATCCTTCAGGACAAGATACTACTCAAATCATTCTTGGCATAGACCCCGGAACACTTATTATGGGTTATGGGCTCATAGCCATAAATAAAAATAACATATCCCTTATCGAAATGGGCGTGCTTCAGCTGGCAAAGAATAAAGAACATTCCGAACGCCTGCAACTCATATATAAAAAGATGGATGGCCTCATTAAAGAGCATAAGCCCGCCGCAGTAGCAATTGAAGCACCCTTTTTTGGAAAGAACGTGCAAAGTATGCTTAAACTTGGCAGAGCACAGGGAGTAGCAATAGCCGCAGCCATGATGAGCGGCCTCCATGCACATGAATATGCACCCCGCAAGATCAAACAATCCATAACAGGCCGGGGAAATGCCACCAAAGAGCAGGTTTGGAAAATGCTCCAGGCCACTCTGAAGTTTGACGACGATGTACGCTTTATGGATGCGACTGACGCCGTGGCCGTGGCACTATGCCATCATTACCAAAGCAAAGTACCAGGTAAAAAAGAAGGTAATAACATTGTAAAAAACAAAGCAAAAAAATCCGGTGGCTGGGGCGCATTCCTCGCGGAGAACCCGGGCAGAGTGAAAAAATAAACTGGCCAGTTAATATATTGGCTATTAAAATATTATCCTCAGATAATTAACAATTCACAATATTTATTACTTTAGTCCCTGTATTAAGGGAAAGAGAAGTATATTTATAGAGTTTCCGAAAAATAGGGAGTAATATGCCTGAATACAAAGCAAAAATTTTATTGGTCGAAGACGACCCAACATTAAGTTATGTCATTAAAGACAGCCTGAACAAAAATCTGTACGATGTTGTTCACTGTCCCGATGGCGAAACAGGATGGGCGCAGTTCATGAAGCACAATTTCGATATTTGCCTGCTTGATGTAATGCTGCCCAAAAAAGATGGTATGTCATTGGCACACCAGATCAGGGAAAAAAATGAAACCATTCCTATTTTATTGCTCACTTCCAAATCTATGGATGATGACAAAATTGCAGGTTTGAAAAGCGGTGCAGACGATTACATCACCAAGCCTTTCAACATGCAGGAATTGTTGCTCAGGCTTGATGTTTTTTTAAGGCGCACCAAAAAGAAGGAAGATAATACACCGACAACGTTCGATCTTGGTGAATTGGATTTCGACTACACCAACCTCAACCTCAAAGGGCCCAAAGCAGAGCATACCCTCACCCAGCGAGAGGCAGACCTCATCAGGTTCCTTTGCCTCAATGCCAACAGGGTACTGAAACGCGATGAAATACTGATGCAGGTTTGGGGCAAGGATGATTATTTCCTGGGCCGTAGTATGGACGTGTTCATAACTAAAGTGCGCAAATACCTTAAAGAAGCTAAGAAAGCCGAACTGCAAACAATACATGGTATTGGGTTCAAATTCGTATACAATCCATAGAAATAATTACAAACAAACATTCCGCGCCCCGATGACCTCGGGGCGTTTTTTATTGACCAATCAATGTGTCATGCCGAACCTGATCTTACTTACAGTATTTTTGCAATGAGTCATAAGCTTCTATTTTACCTAAAGCACCAGCCCTGAATAAATCTAAACAACTGCCTTTCTTATCTTTTGTCTGCGCTCTAACCAATGCGCGATGAAAATAGACTTCTTGATTGCTGGAATCAATTTCTATGAATTTTGTATAATCATCTATTGCTCCCTTATAGTCCTGTAATTTACTTTTCAATGTTGCTCTATTATTATAAGCTTCTTTAAAATTACGGTCAAGTGATATAGCTTTAGTATAATCAGATATCGCACCTAGATAATCTTTCAATTGCTTCTTTGATGCTGCCCGATCATAATATCCAACTTTGTCATTGGGATTCAAGTCTATAAATTTTGTATAGTCACCGATAGCGCCCTGAAAATCACCTATCCTAGCTTTCAAGTCTGCTCTTTGGAAATAAATATCTTTATTGCCAGGGTCAAGCTCGACGAATTTATTATAGTCGCTTATGGCAGCTTGATAATTATTTAATGATGCATATGCGTAACCTCTGTTACTATAAGCTTCTTTAAAATTTGGATCTATAGATATTGCTTTATTAAAATCGGCAATCGCACTTTGTAAATCTCCAGATTGTGCCTTTTCAACGCCTTGATGATTGTAGGTATCCGCATGTTGGCTATTGCAATTATTAAACAAGAAAAGGCTAATAAATAGTAAAAAAGAGGGTTTCATAAAAAAGGTATATTCTTTAAAAGTAAAAATTATTTCCCTTCCTTTTCCGAAAACATATATTTTATTTCCCCTTTAGGGGGATCAGGGGGTTTAAACATCTCTTATACAACTGCACACTATTCTCCAGTCCGTAATAAAGCGCATCGCATATCAAAGCATGCCCTATAGAAACCTCCAGCAAACCCGGAATATGTTGTGCAAAATATTTCAGGTTTTCCAGGTCCAGATCATGCCCTGCATTAATGCCCAGCATTTTTTCATTCGCCACCTTGGCTGCTTTTACATAGTCTGCAATAGCAAGTTCTTTATTAGCACGAAAATGTTTGGCGTAAGCCTCCGTATACAATTCCACCCTGTCCGTACCCGTATCAGCAGCAGCGGCCACCATGGCCTCCACAGGGTCCACAAAAATAGACACCCTTATACCAACCTTCTTAAAAACAGCAATAATATCCCTGAGATATGCCGCCTTCCCGATCGTGTCCCAACCATGGTTACTAGTCAACTGCCCGGGATCATCCGGCACCAGCGTCACCTGCGTAGGCATCACCTCCAGCACCAGCGCAACAAACTTATCCTCCAGCGGGTTACCCTCTATATTGAACTCCGTTTTAATGATAGGCTTTATTGCCCTAACATCGCTATAGCGTATATGCCTTTCATCAGGCCTCGGATGCACCGTGATTCCATCTGCCCCAAACAACTGGCAATCAATCGCAGCCTTAACCACACTCGGATTATCACCACCCCTGCTATTTCGCAAAGTGGCTATCTTATTTATATTTACTGAAAGTTTTGTTGGCATTTTTATTAAAACTTAAGTCCATACGCATCATTGCGAGGAACCAAGCAATCTGAGCAGGAGACTATAAGACAGACTGTGTTTCGCTTTGTACAAAGATATACTTTGCCTTATTATCTTTTAGCTACTATCCCAGCTCTGCCCGGCGCCTCTAATACCGATTGAACATCTAAATTTAGCAGAAGGCTTTTTGGGCAAAAACCATTCCTATTACTTTTACAGGTACCCTTGCCTGAAGCCTCCGCGACAATTTATACGTTGACTCATTTAGTTGTTCAGTGGCATTAGCTTCGTCGCTTTTTGTATTGTTATTGGCAGTGCCAAAAATGGCACTATTTTGGCACTATTTGGCACTGAAATGGCACTATTTTGGCACTAAAATGGCACTAAATGG
>CAIYVS010000597.1 GCA_903929655.1 uncultured Bacteroidota bacterium
TGATTAGTTGATAGGGATGCCCGATGTCCGGATATTCATTAAAATATCGGACATCGGGCATACTTTCGGACAAGGTCTGAGAATACCCTAGCTAGGTTCCGCGCCTTATAAAATGTGGCTGTATTACAGGGAGCCTTGTAATAATTTATCAATAGCCGCGGTAAAATCGCTGGTCTGGCTGGGGCGTGGGCTCACGTCCATTGCATACCGGCCTTGTTTGTCTATAATATAATAACTTGGCACGCTCTGCAAGCCATAGGCTTTGGCCACAGGGCCGTTCCACCCGCCAACGCCATCGCGCATGTGTATGCCCTCCACCTCCAGTTTGTCGAGTGCTTTCTTCCAGGCTGCATCATCTGCATCAAGAGATACGTATAGAAATACAAGGTCCTTCCCTTTGTACTTTTCTTCCAGTTTTTTGGAAGCTGCCATTTCAGCCATGCAGGGGCCGCACCAGCTCGCCCAGAAATCAAGGACTACCACCTTGCCTTTCAGGTCCGAAAGTTTCATGGTCTTTCCGTCAATGGTGTTTATCGCAAAATCCAGCGCTTTAGTACCGGCTGCTGTTTTTTCTTTTTGCGCCATTTTTTCATTCAGCAGATCAAGAAATTCACTGTTTGGATGGCGTTCGGTAAATCCAGTAAGCATACTGCTAAGCTTAGAATAGCCCTCATACTTCACATGCATATAGATCGTTGATGCTTCATACACTTCTGCAGAATGGGGAGGCATATTGGCAATACTCATACTGTATGTTACACTATCATGATTTCCGGGCACCAACCCTTTCTGCCTGTCTTTTGCATTGAGCTGTTCCTTGTAATACTTGCTGATATAGGAACGATAAAAGGACGAACTCAGCATTTCGTCATCAAACACTGCCGGCACGGTCAGCACGGGTCCGAAATCTGCCGTATCAAACTTGGATATAGAATAGCTTTTCTGTTTTTGCATCTCATGAAAAACCGGGTAATTGAGCGTTCCATCATACACGCCATACTGGAAATTGGCTATCCACATTTTTTTAAATGATTCAGGAAGACTAGCACCATTATTATTCAAAAAATCAATTTCCTTTTGCAGGCTTGTCTGGCTTCTCGCGGCAAATGAGTCGGGATCAAAAGCACATGAGCCTTGTATACGTGAGCTGAATATTGCGGTAAAGCTTCGCTCCATCATGTGCGCCGCCATAAAATTGGCGATAGCAGCCCCTTTGCCGCTGTAATGCAGGGTGCTGTCAAAATTATTCGCATCCACTGTCATGGTAAGATCATCTCCGGGCATGGGTGCTATCTCCGTACCTTGCTCTCCATGCAGGATGCGGATAATACTGTAATTGTATTTTACCGGGAAAGAAAGCGAGAAGCTGCCATCACTATGCAGTTTCGTCGTTATAGTTTTGGGTTCATAGCCTACCCATGATTCCGAATACATAACGGAGACAGTGTCTGCTATGGGGTTGCTGATCTTACCATGCAGTTTTACAATGCCACCTGCATAAGTATTTGCAGCAAAGAGGCAACATGCGATAAAAAGAAACAAGTGCGATTTCATTTTTTATAGTTTTTTGGAGTGAGTAAAATATTTACACCACAAAAGTGTTTAAAAAAATATCATATATTAGTTAAGCAACACGAACTAGTGTTAATTAGTGCGAATGACAGGAGTATTGTCTGCAAAATGAAAATATCTTTGATCTACAGTTTTAACTAATGACAAAAAAGCACAAACTCAGGCGGCTTGCTATTATCACAGCATTTATGCTTGCCGGCATTATGTCCCTACAGGTTTACTGGCTCTATACTTCTTATACGCAACAGCGCAAAAGGTTTACGCTGGATGTAGCCAACACGATAAGTGAAGTTTCGCTTTACGAATCCATGGTTAATATAATCGGAAAATCCCCCGGTAAGAATAATGTTTCGTCTTTTGTTATCAATATACACAACAGTGGCAACGCCGGGAAAAGCACAATGCCCAGGATAAAAGTATCAGACGAGCCCTCCGAAGAATTGGAAAAGTCCTCCCATCAGGGCACGTCATTTTATGTTAGTAAGGAAGCAGTTTCCGGACCTGTAGTTATTACCCCGCAATTGATTGACAGCTTACTGGATTCCTGCAAAGCGAAAACGATAGATGAATTGCAGAAACGCGAGATACACGTTCCGTTTCAAATGGCCATCATTGACGAAAAAGGCGCTATTGTAAAAGCCACCTGTGATACCGCTGCATTTCATAAGATAAAGCTCAAATCAGGAATAAAACCCCTGGTCACAGATGGTGCCAAAGCCCGCCTCTCACTTCAGGCAGCCTTTCCCGATGCCGATCTTTACTTGCTTCGTCGTATGGCCATGATATTAGTTGTTACCTGCCTGCTTATCATTATGGGGGCCTGGTCATTCTCTTATATGCTGATCGGTTTTTTCCGCCAAAAGAAAATGGACGATATCCGGAACGACTTTATGAATAATATGACCCACGAGCTCAAAACACCTATCAGTTCTGCACTCATAGCCATTGAAATGGCAGAAGGTAAAAAGGGACCTTTGAGCGATGCCACTCGTCTGGGATATATGGATGTAGCTAAAAGCGAAATGCAACGCCTCACGATGTTGATAGACCGTGTGCTGAAAATGGCTGCCTTTGATCATAATGAGGTAGCTCCGGTGAAGGCCCGACTGTCTGTATCAGACCTGGTGCAAACAGTCATAAGCAACCTTCACACGCTTATAGAAAATGCAGGTGTAGAAGTGACTGTGAAAACCACATCAGATACACTTACCGTATCTGGCGACAAAGAACAGCTAACACATGCGCTACAAAACCTGCTGGAGAACGCGATAAAATATAATGACAAACCCATGCCCCTCATCGGCTTTGATATTAAGGGAGACGATTCAGGTGTCACAATATCTCTGGCGGATAACGGCAAAGGTATTCCCCAGGCCTTCATTGCAAAGGTATTTGACAAATTTTTTCGAGTGCCTTCCGGCGATGTACACGATATAAAAGGTTATGGGCTGGGACTTAGTTATGTAAAAGCTATAGCAACATTGCATGGCGGCACTGTAACAGTAAGCAGCAAAGAAAAAGAAGGAAGCGTATTCACCCTGTTTTTACCCAATAACTGACATGATATGCAATGCACAATACTTTTTGCTGAAGATGAACCGGTGCTGGGAAAACTGGTGAAAGAAGCCATGGAAAGAACGCCCGGCTATAAAGTGCATTGGGCAAAAAATGGCCATGAAGCGCTGCAGTTTTTTAACGACAATATACCCGATCTCTGCATCTTTGATGTCATGATGCCGGGAATGGATGGCTTTACGCTGACAAAAGAACTGCGTAAAAAACATGCTGATATACCTATACTTTTTCTTACTGCCCGCGCCGAGACCGCCGATGTGATCAAAGGTTTTACTATAGGCGGCAACGACTATCTGCGGAAACCTTTCAGCCTCGATGAACTGGAAGTAAGGATCATCGAATTACTGAAGCGAAACAGGCGGAGCGGCGAAAGCAGAACTGCTTCCTATTCAATTGGTAAATACACATTTTCTGCCGATACCCAAGTGCTGCGTTGTCCCGAAGCTACTTACAACCTTTCGGGCAAGGAAACAGAACTCCTGAAACAATTGGTACTGCATAAGAACAAACTTATGGAGCGCAGCGAAACCTTAAAGCTGCTATGGGGTGATGACAGTTTTTTTAATGCCCGTAATATGGATGTCTACATTGCCCGTCTCCGCAAATTCCTGGTGCATGACGCACGTTTATCCATTGTTAATATCAGGGGCTATGGCTTCAAACTCATAGAGCGGGAAGAATAGATATTTTGTTTGAGTGTGTAGCCGTGTACAGACGGAGAGGGGGGAATAGTGAACGAGGAAAGTGGTGAGAGCGTGAGAAGTCAAAAGCCAAAATAAAAGGGGATTTCTATTTGGCGGCAAATCTAAAGGACGGCTTCGATTGGGCATGTGGTGTTGATTTTTTTTTGCAGAGTAGTGATGCAGGCGTACAAGAGAGTGACACAACGATGTATAATAGTAATATAA
>CAIYVS010000598.1 GCA_903929655.1 uncultured Bacteroidota bacterium
AATAACCTTATTGTTTGCATTCTTATCAGCTTGTACACTTTCGGCTGTTGCTCCGGTTATAGCTGCCGTCATTTCAGCGCGCTTGGTATTACTATCTGTCGTTTCTTTTAACCGCTTCAACAAATTCTGACTATCTGCCCGCTTGGTATAGTCGGTGTAATACTCGTTATTATACCAGGCTTCATTGTCAGCTTGTTGCTTTTGTTGTAAGGCATCGGCTTTCTGTCTGTCCTCACCGGCTTTTACTCCGCTCAATACAGATTCTCCTAAACCAATTCCCGCTTGTACTAAAGGTAACCACCACATATCTTTTAATTATTAATTACAAACTAATTCTTCTCTTAATTCTCCAAATGTCCCCTTTATAAGGGGACGAGCGAAGCGGAGGGGTTTTGTTGATTTATAGGGGTTGCTGCTTCCACATACCTCATATAATTCTTTATCGCTTCCAACTTCTTCATTTTCGGCGTAGTCGTATAAAATACGCTGTGTCTTTCCTTCAGAATAGAAGCCGTCATTCGTTTGGGTAAAAACCTGAGTTTGCGAGCCAGTATAATCACTTCGTTGTCATTTGCCACAATTAATTTTTCCTTGTATACTTTCAAATTATTATCGTAAACAACCGAAAGAATCACATTCTGATTCATATCGTAGGCTTTTGATCCGTATTTTTTCTTTTCAATACGCATTAATTTATGGTGCTTGCTGTCTGCCATCTTCATGGAGATTAATAACTGGATCAGCGCATACAACTGAATCATTCGTAACCGCAACACGGCTAACTCGTTCTGAAAGTCCCTGTAAATCGTTTGTAACATAACTTTTTTGTTTTCCAACAAAAGAAATGAAAAGGTTTTATAAGAATATGCCTAAAAAATAAATTATTTTTTAGGCATGCATTTTCCTTTTTAAACTTCTTTTTTTGTGACAAATAGTAAATGGTAAATGACTAAATAGTAAATTAAAATTATGCCTAATTTCAAACTCCGTAAACAATACGCTTCCAAATACCGCACTACTCCGCTTGTCGATACCCAAAAACAAGATCAACAGTTTCGTGGCTTTGAATATCGTACTGATATTCTTGCACAGGCTTACAATTGTTGGGAAAGTCTGTTTTACTGGCGCGAACAGTGCCGCCGCAATGATATGTTTGTGTATGGTAACCAATGGGGAGATTATACGCAGTATTTTAATGATGAACTTGGCCGTTGGGTGAATATCAGGGAAGATAAGTTATTGCTTATGCAGGGTGGTATTCCGCTTACCAATAATGTGCTACTGTCTATCATGAATACAGTAACAGGTTTATTTATCGGTAATCAAACTGAGCCTATCGTTATTGCTCGTGCCCGTGATAAACAGGAAGCCGGTGAAGTGGCCAGCGCAACACTCCAAATGGTCTACTCAAAAAATAAACTGTGGGACCTCGACCGCGAAAAACTCAAACAATACCTGAATTATGGTTTCGCAGGTGGACAGGGAAAGTTTGCTTTCAAGGATAGTCGCAAAGATGTATTGTTCGATGATATTCGTTACGACCGTTTCCTTTACGATAATACCATGGAAGATCCACGTGGTAACGACTGTAAAATTGTGGGTACCATTGTTGATTTATCGCTCGAAGATATTGTAAAGCTTTTCAGCAAACATGATCCTAAACGGGCTGATTCTATTCGCCAAATATATGGTAATGTACAAAACTTAGATAGAAATATTCTGTACGATAACAGTACACGCCAAAACTCCGATTCTGATCTAAAAGATTTCTATACACCAACCGGTGCTTTCCAAAATATGCAACGCGTTATTTGCGTGTGGCGCAAAGAATGTAAGGAACGTATTTTTGTTCACGACTACCGAATTGCAGATGCTTATAAGGCTGAACTAACTTCTATCCAACGTATCGAAACGGAAAACCTACGCCGTAAATCCGAAATTGCTCAGTCTGTCAACGAAGAATTAAGCCGTTCAAACATTACCCCTGATTCTCCCGAATACCAGGATCAATTCAATTCGCTTACCTCTGAGTACGAAAAACTGGATTTGATTACTTACGATAATTTCTTTGATGATTTTTGGGCATATTATTTCCTTGCTCCTTCCGGTGCTGTTATTGATAGCGGCGAAACGCCTTATATCGAAAATACTTGCCCTATCGTATTTAAGTTGGATTTAGGATCGGATATGAAAATACATCCTTATACTTCGGGCCATATTGATCAACAAAAAATTATTAACCGCAACTTATCTGTACAGGATTATGTCAATCGTGTATCCATTAAAGGTGCTGTGTTTTACGATGAGGATGCGTTGGGCGATGATGTTACTATTGCGGATTTATTTATTTTGTTTTTGTGAGGATAAAATGAAAAAAAATTTAATTATATTGATGTTTTCATTATTATTAATAACTGTAGTTGCTAATTTATCTTCAGCTTGG
>CAIYVS010000599.1 GCA_903929655.1 uncultured Bacteroidota bacterium
AGAGCAGTTTCTTCCCACCTTTTCCCCCTAAAAACCCTGTGTGAGTTGAAAGCATTATTATAGTAAAAGTAATAAAATATACATATCATATCCAAGTAAGCTGTAATTCTTGAAAACCTATTAAATATGTTGCATATTGCAATATGCCCCCCGTAAAATTACCTTTAAGTAAACAAATTGCCTATGCATCGGGGATGATAGGTTGGAGCATTATGACCAATATTGTTATTGTGATGCTCCCTTATTTCTATCTTCCCCCATCTAATGCAGGCTTGGTTCAATTAGTGCCACAAATGCTGTTGCTGGGCGTATTCAACATCATGTCCCTGATAGTAGCGTCGGGCAGGTTTGTGGATGCGGTATCAGATCCCCTCATCGCATCCATGAGCGATAAAAGTCAAGATCCAAGAGGAAGGCGCATCCCTCTTATGAAATATGCTGTGCTGCCTTCGGTAGTTTTCTGTTCTCTTTCTTTCTGCCCACTCATAAGAGGAGAGAGTATGGAAAATGCCGGATGGCTGGCTTTTACCCTAATCGGCTTTTTTGTATCTACATCCCTTTACTTTATTCCATACAACGCTTTATTACCAGAAGTGACAGAAACATCTGCAGAAAGAGTTAAACTATCCTCCTTCCAGCAAATAGGTTTTGTTATCGGGATGGTCATTTCAGGGAGCGTGAATAATATTGTACTGGCTGTGCGAACTGCATTCCATATTACAGACCAGAACACAGCTATCCAGTATACTATCTGGGGTCTCTGTTTACTGGCTGGCATATTTATGTTCTTCCCCATAATATTTATAGACGAGCGGAAATATTCAGATAACCGGCCCTCTTACCTGCCCATACTTTCCTCTATCTATAAAACTTTCAGCAACACCAATTTTAAATACTACCTGGTATCAGATTTTTCGTACTACCTGGCATTAAGTATTATCTCCAGCGGCCTGATGTATTTCGTTACAGTGCTGCTTGCACTACCAGCTTCAGAAGGAGGTTTTCTCATGGCATCCATGGTTGTAGTATCTTTATTATGTTATCCCCTGATAAATTTTTTGGCTGCAAAAGTGGGGAAAAAGATAATAGTACAGTTTTCGTTTGCCCTTTTAAGTCTGCTTTTTATTGCTATCTATTTTTTAGGCAAATTTCCCCTGTCACCCAAAACACAAATTTATATCCTCATGCTGTGCGCAGGTTTTCCACTGGCATCTTTAGGCATCTTGCCAAATGCTATATTAGCCGACATTATTCAACAGGATAAACAAACAAGCGGAGAGAACCGGGAAGGAATGTATTTTGCTGTTAAATATTTTTTTGTAAAGATTGGACAGACATCGGGCATCGCATTATTCGCATTCCTCACCATTTATGGCAAAGACCCTGGCCATGATTATGGTTTACGACTCAATGGCTTATTCGGCTTTGCGCTTTGTGTACTGGCTTTAATATCCTTTAGTAAGTTTAAAGAAAAGACAGATCGCAAATAAAAAAAAGACTATGCGTCGTTCTTAATTAAACAATGCATGCTTTATTCAATTATACATGAATCGTCTAACGAACAGGATCGAATTCAAATAACACAGTTAAGTCTTATAAACTTAAGTACTAACTACCCTAAGCATATAACA
>CAIYVS010000600.1 GCA_903929655.1 uncultured Bacteroidota bacterium
CGACACTTTCATGGGATGGGTTTCGTGTTGTTTTTATGGTCGAAATGATACGGGCCGTATGTTTGGAGATTACGGCTTCATCTTTTGCAGTCAGGTAGGCCATAGCCCGGTTGGTATTTTCAGCAGGTACGACATCAAATAAACCAAGCTGCATCTGGCCAGCGTTCTGTTTATTTTCCGGGACAGGTAAGAAAGTAAACAGCTTGTTTTTACCAGCTTCATTCAGGCTTAAACTAAACTGAATATTTTGATAAGCTTTTTCGTTGAAACGGCTTGAAAAACCTTCCTGCAATAATTCAGCTAAGCTGGGAGCAATAGCCTCCAGTTTTCCTTGTTGCCATACTGTCTCATGCGCCAGGCCATATTGGTTTTTACCGGGTTTAATTTCATTGCCTGTAATAATTTCAGGATGTTGGTAGACATATTGGTTAATATGGTAGCTGCCAAATTCATTTTCCTGTGGGAACGTTTCTAATAATAGTTTTTCGTCTTCAGATAAGCTTTGTTTATTTTCATTTTTTTGAACGATAACTAAATGGCAGGGAGCTTCTGTGTTGCCCGTATCTTTCATCAGGTTATCCGGCAGGACTGACAGGCTGATAAAATCGGCGTGTTTAAATACATATTCCCTGGCCTGCCGGTTAGAAGGATTGTTTAAAAAAGCATCGGTAGTGATATAAGCCAAAAGGCCCTTGTTTGCGATCTTATCCAAACCTTTGGCAAAAAAGTAATTGTGAATTTTGCCGGAAAAATCCTTATTGCTGATCTCCGGGTCATAGACTGAAAAGTTGCCGAAAGGGATATTGCTGATAATAAGGTCGTATTTTCCATTATCATTTACAGGGGCCTCTTCCAACCCGGCAATATGCATGTGAACAGGAAGGGGCAAAGAACTGCATAGTGCGGTCAGTATTTTGCCGGACAGCATATCTTTTTCTACTGCCGTAATACGTTCAATGGATGGAAAAGCATGTACTGCTTCTGTAATGAATACCCCGGCGCCAGCGCTTGGCTCATAGATATGTCTTGGAAAAATATTGTTTTCCTTTAGCGTTTCATAAATGGTTCCGGCAACAAATGCAGGTGTATAAAACGCGGTCAAAATACTGTTCTTCAGGGATTGAATACTTTCCTTGTATTCACTGTCCGTTAAATATTGTTGCAGGACCAGGTGCAATTCCATAACGGCGGGATACAATCGCTGATCTGTTGCAGAAGCACCTTGCCTGATCCATTCCTCAATTTCACCGGCAGGAAAGAGTATTGCCTTCAGACCGCCGAAACCAGCATATCTTTTCAGTGCATCCGCATCCCCTGGCTGTAAAGGTTTTCCCTTTTCCCATTCCAGCGCAATACGGATCGCTGCTATATTATCGTTTAACTTTTGTAATAAATTGTAAGACATATTCCCACCTTTTCCTTTTCGCTGATCCTTTGTCTTCTGCTTTAATCTTTTTCCAGGTATTCCTGTATGGTTCCCATAATACCGTAGCGCAATCCCCGGTCACTTTCATTTTCCTCTGTAAATCCTATGGCCTCAAATACAGGGTTGCAGGCTTCGATCAGGTTAATGATCTCATAGGTCAGCACCCCAATCTCCCTGAAGCGGGTATAGGTCTGCAAAAATTCTTCTTCGAGTATTTGTCTTATGTAGTTGAACCTGGAAGGCCGCAGGTCTTTGGTAAGTTCAAGCAGGCATAGCTCATCAATAATGTATTGTGGTTTACCTTCAGAAATGAGTTGTTCTACTAAAGGCATGACCAGTGAAACTTTATCTTCCAGGTAAGAGCTAACTGAAAAACTGGTTTGTAAGCCAACCAGCATATCCGGGTTATTTTCTACCAGGTAGCTGCGTAATTTTTCTATCAGGATCGTTTGCATTTGTTAGTTTTTAAATGATTATGGCCTATGACCTCTGTTATGTCTGATGCGCTTATTTGCATGTAATATGATATCAGCAGGAGCAGACAAATTAAATTTTCGTGCCAGTCCCACAGGATCAAGTTGTGAAAGCGGCGGAACAATTACCAATTTTACATGAGCGGGGATATGGTCAGGGTTAATATGTTCCCGGTAAATATTTTTAGTGTGCCGGTCAAAGGCAAATTCTGTAGCTTCGCTTGCGCTTGTCTTTATCTCATCCATTGAAATCCGGTTCCAGGCTGCGTCAACTTCCCTGAATTCACCGAGCCGGGTATCTACATAAAAATTGGTTTCACCCATCCTGAATATTGGCAAGGCCCTTGCTTTTTTTATCGTTGTCATTGATTAAAGTTTTGGCTGTTGTTCAACCTTAATGATTTTTTTATATACATATATGCCATCAATGGCAGACAGAATAAAAAACTAAGCCCGGCGCTGGCCAGCGTAATGAATAGTATCAGCACGCAAATAATCAGGACAATCAAATACCTGCTAACGGCGATCAGCCCATGTACGGAACTTCCTAACAGATAATGAATAGCAGTCTTGCCCAATCGTAATTTATTATTGCCACTCATGACTCATATTATACGCCGAAGAAGCTTTTTAATACGGTTGCTACGATTACGAGAAAAACACAAGAGCCGAACCATGCGGCTGCAACTTTGCCTGTATCCGGTTCCCCATGATTCCACTTGTTATACACTTTTATAGCGCCGATCAATCCTACAATCGCACCGATAGCATACATCAGGTTTGTCCCCGCCGCGAAATAACTTTTAACCTGGGTAGTTGCGGCATTAATTCCGGCGTTCCCATCCTGTGCTTTTACCGCTATACTTAACATGACCAGCACTACCGTTGTAAACAGCCCTTTATGGTCTTCTTTAAAATTTCTCCTGCACATTTTCATATCACACGTTTTTAATTTATTTCTCTTTGCTCTTGTCCTTCCCCTTACCTCCCTGCTTTCAGGCAGGGAGGGTGGAAGGTGGCCGCCATCGCGATCCTATCTCTGGTCATCACTTTGCTTACTGCACATGGATGGATGGGGACCAATTTCTTCTATTGTGACAGTTTATCCCATGCGCTATTCAGTTCATGTTCATTGAACATTACACCGCATATTTCATTTGCATGGGTGATGATAAAATTGTTAATAGCAACACGGTAGGCTTGTTTTTGAAGCCCCTTGTATTTGGCAAGGCGTTCCTGGAGCTTGGATAATAATTCTTCCTTGCTGATTGATTTGCCCGCTTTTTCAAGGATGGCATAACGCAAGTCGTTTACTACCGCTTCCAGTTCATCGAAGGATGTGGAATCAATAAAACTTTCATTTGCAGTTTGGGGAACATCTTTTGCAGCCCCGGTTTTTTTGGGTAACTTACCTCTCAATAGGGATTTGATTTCTTCCCTGTAATACTTTGCCCCTATAAAGAGGTAATAGAAGATGAGCAGTATTAATACACCACCCATAAACTCGCTCCACGTAATGTTGCTCAACATAATTTTTCTTTTTTATGGTTATTAATTTCACCGTACTTTTTGTCCGATGTTTCGATAACAAAGGTGGGATGCTTTTAAAACAGGAATAGACACCGGCAGAGGACGTCCTTGAAATTTATTTTGCTTGGAAATTGTTAGCACAAAAAAGTTTTCGTACTTGAAAATGAGCTTGTTATAGTAATATAGCAGAGGTCAATGTCTTGCCCTGAAAGAAAAAGAGGTAGTCCTTTCTACTACCAAATTTCATTTTTCAGCCACATGGATGGTTAAAAAGAAAAGCCGCCTTTACAGGCAGCTTTCACTTTTATTTTATTCAATGCTACAAATAAGCGTTATGATAAATTCATGTCCGTGTCATCCATCCGGTTTTCAAGGCTTTCTTTCAGGATGTCCAGAAAAGGGGTGCGGCTTTTTTTTCTAATGCGCATATTTTGCATGGTACGGTAAAAATTACCAACCTGGACATTGAATAATATTTCGAGGTCTGATATGAGTTGTTTAATATCGCCTTTGCCGTGGTTGACCGAGCCACGCGAATGGATCGCATAGGCCAGCTCTATCAGGGCCGCTTTGGTATCTGTCCAAAAACTCCTGCCTTTTTTCTTTCCATCAGCGGCAAAACCCATTTCAGGATGTTCCAGTATATGCAACTCCTGTTGCAGGTAATCATTGAGGCGCTCATTGGCTTGCATTTTGGCGAGTTTATAACTATGAATAGTAGAAAATTTGGGGTCTATATCCAAAGAATATTCGGGCAAAGATTCCATTTTTTCGCCGGTGCGGACAAAGTATTGCGCGTCAAGGTCGCTCCTGGCCATACGATAGTAGATATAAAAGGTATGATTGCGCTCGAAGAAATGATTGATGTGTTCCATTGCCTGTTTACAATAGGCTACCTGTGCCGCTTTATCTCCCAATGGTTTGTCGGCCTCAATATAGAACACCTTCATGTAATAAATGAGTTCAGCTAAAAACTGAGGCTTAACCTCTTTGAAAAACCGGATCTCTTCTGCCTGGCCTTTAAACCGGTAATCCAGGATAAATCCTTTTATCTTTTCTAAAGAGGCTTCAATAACCTGGTAAGATTTTTCAGCCCATTGCAATTTATTTTCTGCTGCTATAGCAATTTGTTGCAGTGCCTCCTGCATGCCCACCCATTCCTTTTCTGTAAACGCTCTCATGGTAAAATGATTTATTGCTATTCATAGGGAATCATAGCACAGTACAAAGCTATGTACATCAAGCTGTTGCATTCAAATTCTGATCGGGCCAATGCAGGCGAAGTACTAAAAAAAGGCGCTGAAGTATTGATCTTAAAGGC
>CAIYVS010000601.1 GCA_903929655.1 uncultured Bacteroidota bacterium
CATGGACTAATCTCTTGAAAGTTAAGCATGTATTTGTAAGCGATCGCCTTACCGATACTGAAAATGTTGACGTAACGATGCATATTCAATTTAGACAAAAAATTTTAGGTATACCTTTGGCAGAACCTGCGAATATGGCCTATCAATTTTCAGGCCCGTCCGGCAAAAAATATGACGTATTAAATCGCTTAGATTCAGTTAAATTGAATGGAAATGACTCCATATTTAATAAGCAATGGGAATATAGCCCGAATGCATATTTCGAATATGAAATAAAAAGCAGAATAGCTTATTTACAAAATCATATAGCCGCCCTTGGTAAAGACTTATGTGAACAGTTAATTGCAAATCAGTATTATGGTGAGCAGCGGTGGGCAAAATATTTTATTATAAAAAACGCTTACCGACAACTTGTTTCCACTAAAGATACTGACGGCATGAAATTGTTCCGAAAACGTTATCTATTTATGTCAGAAAAAGATGAATATCCTATACCTGATATTTTATTGTATTATTCTAATTATTTCACTACCTCTCAGCTCAATAAGTTCGCTGTCGATGATTTTATTCAAAATGGAAAAACTGATTACAACAGGATTTTATCCCGAATAATAAACACCTATACTGGTGCGCTGAGAGACAAAATGATCGTTGCTTACATTAATTTTTATGGAGTTAATGGTGACTATAACAACGCCATGAATAAAGCCTTTGCAATAGTAAAGGACCCGTATGCTTTAGCAATTTTAAATAAATTAAAAGGGCGCATGGATGGCACAGTCGCTTATAATTTTCATCTGCCAAATCAGAAGGGACAATTAGTCAACCTAAGCGATTATAAAGGAAAGATCGTATTTATTGATTTTTGGTATACAGGCTGTGGTCATTGCCATGATTATTATAAACATGAAGTCTCAAAAGCTGAAGATTATTTTAAAGATAACAAAAACATTATTTTTATTACTATATCTATTGATAAACAGCGTAATGCCTGGATAAAAAGTGTTCAAAGTAATGAATATACATCTATAAAGGTAGTTAATCTCTATACGGGTGGAAGCGGTCATAATGATCCGGTTATTGAACATTTTGGAGTTGAGTCTTATCCCAATCCTTTACTCGTTGGGCGGGATGGCAAGATTTTAACTTTTGGAGATAAGAAATTAAGAGACATGACTCCAGACTATTCTTCTCCTATTCTTATTCAAACATTAAAAAATGAGGAGGCTGGAAATTCGCTTTGACATTTAAAAAGAAAGCCGTCGTATTTTTTATATAATTCTATAGTCAAGTTGTCGAGATATTATTTAAAAAATACGACGGCCTATTTAGTCGCTAAATGCCCCGCCTTCCAAAATTGTCGCACTTGTCTGAGGAATCTTACTATCTGATGGGGGCGCATCACTGGATACTGTGCATACGGAACCTTCGTCTTCGTCACAGTGACCCGTGCCATTGTCCACCTGGACAGTATATGTGCCATCATTGTTTGCTGTCAGGACATCGTAGATAGTAGCTTTCGAATTATTGCTACTTTTCGTAGCAAAAGCGCTGCTAACGCTAACTATTACAACGATGGCAATTAGCCCGATACATAGTTTTTTCATGATTTAGTTAATCAATTTTGATAGACAAAGTATTTCAAAAAAACCATCGCTATTTGTACAGATTTCTTCACACAAGAAATCAGAAGAATATTCTGCAAAAACAGCGATGTTTTTTTAATTTAGTTGCTAAAATTCCCGGTTTCCAAGATCATAGCACCGGATTGCGAAATCTTACCCCCTGATGGAGTTGCATCACTGGATACCTTACATGCCACATCCTGATCGTCACAATGACCGGCCCCTTCGTCCGTCTGGACAGTGTAGGTGCCATCACCATTTGTTGACAAAACGTCGTACGTTGTGCCTTTTGCATGACTGTTACTTTTCGTAGCAAAAGCGCCACCAACGCTTACCATTACAGCAAGGGCAATTAAGCCTAATCTTACTTTTTTCATAATTGTTAATTTGAAAATTTTAGCAGCCAATTTTATAACAGGATCAGCCGTTAACCTGGTTTCTCGCGCAAGAAATATTTTAAAGCATTAGGCTGTTCTTGCCTTTTGCCCGTAAACCCATTTAAAATTTGGCATTTTACCTGTTTCTAAAAGGATTGCCCATAAGGAAATCAATATAAAAAACAAATTAAAAACAAGATGTTGCGGCCAATTAAGCTTTTGTATCACACCTCCACAAGAACATGGAACCCGCGGAAAAAAGTGCAATAGTATTGACCCAATATAAAGCGTAAAAAGACACATTAAAATGAATGAAGCTTTCAACCCTATCAACTGCGTCCGTTTTATCATCAAAAGAATTGAAATAATAACTTCTGTGGCCGGTACTGTCCAGATAAACAATGTTGCTAACCAATGCGAAAAGGGTTGGTTGTACATCGCTTTTTCAAAAGCACGCATATTCAGCCATTTACTTATAGCTGCATACAAGAATAGCATTATCAATAAAATTGAAAATACCTCGATAGTAATTTTTCTAAGCATGGCTAAAAATTTAAGTTTGATTTTATCTAAGAAAACTCCAGCCTAATAGCCAATTGTTGTTGCTGTAAGTTGTCTCTCTTTCCGATGTAAAATTAATACGGCGTTTGATCGCGTGTTTGTTTATTCAGCTCCATTTCATGGTTATTCAGCTCCAATGCATGGTTATTCAGTTCCACTTCATGGTTATTCAGTTCACGGCTGGAAACTTTCAGTTTCTTAAATAATGGGCGGGCGGATTTCCAAAGTATTTTGTGAATTTATGAGTAAAGGCAGAGGTATCCGTATATCCGACATAAGCCCCTATCTGCTGGACAGTTCCATGCCGGGCAATTAATAGCTCCATAGCCTTTTTCATACGGATGTTTAGAACAAACATATAAACGCTTACCCGGAAATAGGTGGTAAAATGCCTTTTTAGGGTGGAAATGCTTATGCGGAACTCTTTAGCAATTATAATCTCGTTTAGTTCTCTGCCAATATTAGTTTCGATAAATTTCTTTATCTCTTTCAACCTATCAATATCAGAGGCAAGTAATACTATCTTATCACTTCTTGCCATGAGATTTGATTTATAACTTAATGATGCGTGGTCAATAAATCCTTGCAGTATAATGAGATGGAGCAGCCGTTATCCGGTTTTGTATCGATCTGTAATTCAGCATTTAATAATTTTGCACGTTGACGCATATTTACCAAACCCATCATGCCTTTTTCTTCCGCAGCCAATTCATCAAATCCAATTCCATCGTCTCTGATAACCATTTTAAAGTTTCCCCTGTGGTAAACCAATTGCATTTCAAGATTACAGGCGTTGGCATGTTGCAGCACATTGTGTATGGCCTCCTGGGCAATGCGGTAAACCAGTAGCTGTGCCTCTGCGGTGATGCAATGCCCTTCCGCTTCGCCTTCAATATCTATAAAACATTTGATTTGCCTGGAAGCATTGATCTTTTCCAGGTCGTATTCCAGCATACGGTATAATCCGCGCCCTTTGATGAAATTACAATTCAGGGAATGGCCAATATACTTTGTATCGCTTATTACCCTGTCGGTCAGTTCCGAAACATACTGTATGACTTCAAGCTGTTCAGGGTTATCGCTGTATTCTTCAATGGTAAAGAGATTCATGCGGATCAGGTGGGCTAATTGCCCAATATTATCGTGGATATCTTTGGAGACCTCCTCTAATACCAGTTCACGTTCCTGGAAACCCATGCTTAATTCCTTATTTTCCAGGTCGAAAAGCAAACGTTGTTTTTCAAGGTTAAGTTTTAGTACGCCTTTATTATACCGGATGGTAAACATAACTAAGAAAACAGCAAACACTACAAAAAGAAAGGTTGATGCAACGACGATCTGGATGATTATCTTATCGTACATGAGCATTCAGTTTGGGGTAAAAGAAAAAAACAAGGCCTATCGCCATATTCGTAGAGATGCTTACCAGGAAGAGCAATAGAACGACACCGGCGGGGACATTTTTTTCATAAAATGCTATCAGGCTAAATAACAGGTAGGTAAAACTCCATGAAAAGATCAGGATAACAGGTAGCCAGAAATGGACTTCCTTTTTTGCCTGGCGGGGATCGTCCATCTTTATAAATGTGGACAGGGAAATCATACTCAGGGTAATCGTTACGAAAGCCTGGTAAAACAAAAAATTAGTGGTTATACCATAGAGTGATTGTATAAAGAAGTTATTTATGATCCCGGCGATCAAACTGAACACAGCTATTATCCAGCCTAAATTCCGTTTACGGAAAATAGCTATGGTATAGTTAAAATACAAGCAAAGCAGGAAAAGCTCTATGATGCTGGAGATATTATAAACAGGCAGATTATCAGTATATCTAAAGGCCGCGTAATAAGCAAGCGATTCAGATACTAGGCCAAGTATGGTCAGGTAGTAGAATATCTTTGTTCCGATGTCCATACTCCGGTAATTCAATGACCCGGTGACCACGGCAATGCTTAATACCAGCAGCAGGATAGCCCCTTTCAAATAAAATGGATTCATGATCATATCATTGGTTAGCGGTCAGAAAAGGGTTTGCAGCCTGTCCGGCAGGGCAGACAGGAGGACATGGTTGTGTGTAGTCCAGTACCGTATTCCCGGTATAATAGACATAGCTCCCGTTAGCTTTATAGGCGGCAATAATGATGGTCAGGGCATTACTTTTATAGCCAGCGTTAGTATTAACTTTTGAGGAGTTGGCATAGGAAAGTGTATGGGCAAACATCAGTTTAATACTCGTAATACTGTCACTGCCGGACATGCTGTCAATATAGCGGCGTAATTGTTTTACATCCACTGTCAATGATCGGATATCCGTATCATTGTACTGATAGTTAATACTATTCAGGTAACTGCCAAGCATTTTGTTGGCGGAATCGACCGGCATAAAATGAGAGGCACTATCACTCAGGGTAAGGCTATGGATACCTGTACCTGTATTGAAATGGCAGGAACATAAAACAATACTAATGAGCGCCATGCTAAAAGTCATAAATTGGTTTTTCATAAACTTTGATTTTTATTTTAAATTATTGGAATGGGATGGATCATTATCGATAATACCGGAGTGTGAGGCAAACAGAACCAATTCATGCCGTGTGTTAATTCTTAATCGTCCAAACAGCCTTCCCCTGCAGCCATCTAATGTCCGCATGGTAATGCCCATTTTTTCAGCGATCTGGTCATAACGCAGTTCCGTACAGCATAATTTTAATAATTCCATTTCCCTGTCCGGTATATGAATGGCTTTAGCATCACGGTGCATCAGAAAGGTTTTTTCAGTCGCTACCTTTGAATAATAATAGCCTGTTTCGTAAATATCATGCAAAGCTTTTCTGAATTCGAGTGGACGGCAACTTTTCAACAGGTAACCCCTGGCTCCCTTATGGATCATAGTTGAAATATTATAATCGCTATTGTAGGACGTTAATACGAGTATCCTTATCAGCGGAAATTTTTGTCTCAATTCATCAGCAAGCGTAAAGCCATCCATCTTCGGCATGCTCAGGTCAATAACGGCAATGTCCGGTAACACGCTGACCTTTTCTAACTGATGGAGCATATCAAGGCCATGTATGGCTTCCATAGTGACCTTTATCTGTTTATCTACTAATAATTGCTTTGCAAGACCCTCCCGCATCAGGTCATGGTCATCTACAATAGCAATTTTAATTAAGTCTTCTCTCTCCATGCTGTAAAAGTAATACCCGAATGTCCAAATTCTCAGGGGCTGCGCCCCCCTAAGAAGATCCAAATTATTGTAGTAAATTGTATGTCTTTTTATTATTTCTTTATGATGCAGCGTGAAAACGAAAATGTGTTGAACAGAATAGAATTCAACTTCAGCCTTTAAG
>CAIYVS010000602.1 GCA_903929655.1 uncultured Bacteroidota bacterium
ACCTGGTATGGGATACAGGCGATCTTTTTAATAAGCGGCAGCCAGAAATAGTAATATCATATGACAATGTAATTAACTTAAAGCCCGGCTGGGAAAATGTAATAGACTTTGTGCCGGAGCAGAAACAAAAAGCACCAGCATCGCTAAAAACGGGTCCTAAAACAGATAAAATCAAACCTAAATAAGTATTTTACGCCTACAATTTAAATAACAGTATGAAACGATTAATCTTATTATTCTTATTACTCAGCTCCTTCAGCATCTTCGCGCAAGACCATATGACCCCGGAATTACTCTGGAGCCTCAGGCGCGTTAATCCTGAATGTATAAGTAAAGACGGAAAACATGTCTATTATTCTTCGAAGAAGATGGACTGGAAAACAGAAAAAAGCACTACAGATCATTATATCACAGACCTTTCTGGTACCACACGCAAACCATACATCGGAGATGGTAAGGTAATTGTCCAAAGATCAAAGACTGCCTGGTATGCAATGGATAACTATAATTTATACAAAAGCACAGATGAAGGCATTCATTGGGAGGCTGTGTATAATGGCTTGACAGATGCAGAGAATGTATGGGTATCTCCAAACGGAAAATACATCGCCTTTTCAAAAAAAGTATTGATAAAACCAACCATGGGCAGCGACATCTATCCCGATCTGCCCAAAACAACAGCACAAATATATACAGACCTCAATGATCGCCACTGGGATACCTGGGAAGACGGGAAGAACTCACACATATTCATCGTACCCGCAAAAGGTGGTCTCACAAAAGATATTATGTTGAACGAACCATACGATGTACCGCTCAAGCCATTTGGCGGCGCAGAAGACCTTGTGTGGTCACCCAATAGCAAAGGCCTTGTATATGTATGTAAAAAGAAAGCAGGCAAAGAATACGCTACCAGCACCAATACAGACCTCTACTACTATGATTTAGCTACTGGCACTACCACCAACTGGACCTCCGGCATGTTAGGTTACGATATGCAGCCCTCATTCTCTCCAGATGGCAAGCACATTGCCTGGATCAGCATGGCCCGCGATGGTTTTGAAGCCGATAAAACAGATATCTGTGTAATGGACCTGGCCAAAGGCAACATGACAAAATACAACCTCACCGAGAATTGGGATGAAGCAGCCGGGGGATTTAGCTGGAGCAATAACAACAGTAAAATATTCTTTACAGCAGCACACAGGGGCACAGAACAATTATTTGAAGTAAATGTTACAAAAGATAATCCTTCAGTACACAAAATAACAAACGGGCAATTTGATATAAACGGTATAGTAGGCCAGTCAGGAAAAACACTGGTCGTTACCCGTTGCGATATGAACCATGCCACCGAACTATACGCTGTAAATACATCTAATGGCAGCATGCATGCTATCACCCACGAAAATGATGATACCTACAATTCCATAAAGCTCAGCACCGTAAAAATGAGGACCGTAACCACCAGCGATGGCCAGGACATGGGCGTATGGGTTATTTATCCGCCCGATTTTGATCCCGCTAAAAAATATCCAACCCTTTTATATTGCCAGGGAGGTCCCCAGTCCGCACTATCTCAGTTCTACAGCATCCGTTGGAACTTCCAGGTAATGGCAGCCCAGGGATATATCATCGTAGCACCCAATCGCCGGGGTATGCCCGGCTGGGGTGTGAAATGGAATGCGGAAATAAGTAAAGACTGGGGTGGACAACCCATGCAGGACTACCTGGCAGCTATTGACAATGTAAGCCAGGAACCTTATGTAGATAAAGACCGCTTAGGCTGCATAGGCGCAAGTTATGGTGGCTATAGTGTTTATATGCTTGCCGGTATGCATAATGGCCGTTTTAAAACTTTTATTGCACACGATGGCCTCTTCGATCTCAAAAGCTGGTATGGCACTACAGAAGAACTTTGGTTTGCAAATTGGGATTTAGGCGGTCCATATTGGGCCAAACCCCAGCCACCAAGTTACCAGAAATTCGACCCCAGCAATTTTGTTGATAAATGGACAGCACCTATCATGATCGTACAGGGAGGTATAGATTACCGTGTTCCTTTTGAGCAAGGTCATGAAGCCTTCCAGGCAGCCCGCCTTCGTGGCATAAAAACCAAGTTCCTCTACTTCCCCAATGAGAACCATTGGGTGCTCCATCCGCAGAATGGCATAACATGGCAACGCGAATTTTTTAAATGGTTAAAAGAAACATTATAATTATGAAGCGTCAGTATGCCTTTTCGGCATCAGACGCTTTTTAAATAAGGAATACACTTTTAAAATATTTTATGATAAAGAAAATATTGCTCGTTCTCCTGGCTACGATAATTATTATCCAGTTCATTCGCCCCGCGAAAAATATTGCCAGCCCCAATCCAGCGCAGGACATTTCAACAGTCTACCCTGTGCCCGATAGTGTACATAAAATACTGCTTAAGGCATGCTATGATTGTCATAGTGATAATACCCGCTATCCCTGGTATTCGACCCTCCAGCCTGTCTATTGGTGGATGAACAACCATATTCAGGAGGGCAAAAGACATCTTAATTTCGATGAGTTTGCAAGCCAAACTCCAGAGAAAAAAGCAAAATGGATCAGGCATATATATGAGCAGGTAGACAGCAATGAAATGCCCCTGGATAGCTATACCTGGATACATAAAGATGCTATACTTTCAAACGAAGAAAAAGCAACAGTCAGCAATTGGGCAAAGGCAATATATGCCCAGATACCAGATAGCCTTAAAAAGAAAAAGAAATAATGAGGCGCTCATTTTTTTGATTTTTGACTTTTAACTTTTTACTTAATTATGCGTATCATATCATACAACGTAAACGGTGTAAGAAGCGCCATCAAAAAAGGCCTCATAGACTGGTTGAAAACTAATCCCACAGATATTATCTGCCTTCAGGAGATCAAAGCCGACAGGGCAGATATCCCATCAGAACTGTTTGAAGAACTGGGCTTCCATTGCTATTGGTACTCAGCCCAGAAGAAAGGATACAGCGGCGTTGCCATTCTTAGCAAAGTAAAACCCGACCAGGTGCAGTATGGCAATGGCATTATGCAAAGTGATGCGGAGGGTAGGGTGATACGCGCCGATTTTGGAGATGTAAGCCTTATCAATGCCTACTACCCAAGCGGCACCAGCGGAGATGAACGTCAAACATACAAATACCAATGGCTGGATGAATTTCACGATTACCTCATTCAGCTTCGCAAAACACGCCCCAAACTAATCGTAACGGGCGACTACAATATTTGCCACAAAGCCATCGACATTCATGACCCTATTGGTAACAAAAAAAGCTCAGGATTCCTGCCCGAAGAGCGCTTATGGATGGATAAATTTTTTGATTCCGGTTTTGTAGATTCCTTCCGCTTCTTTAATCCGCAACCACATCAATATACCTGGTGGAGTTTAAGAGCAGCATCCCGCGAACGGAACAAAGGCTGGCGCATAGACTATATCAACGTTACAGAACCCCTGAAAACAGCTCTGAAAGACGCTGCCATTTACCCCGACGTAAAACACTCAGACCACTGCCCCGTGTACCTGGAAATTGCTGTTTGATATTCAATTGGTGTTCAATAACACCTCCCTCTCCTTTGTTATACTGAGCTTGTCGAAGTAGGGTCGGTCTGCCTGCCGGTAGGCAGGGGCTGAGGGTTCTACTTATTCAACACAAAGATCTGCGTAAAATATAAAGCCCCGTTTTTGTCTTTTGCTATCCCGACTCCCGTAAGATTGTAATTGCCCTCAATATTCTTTCTGTGCATTTTACTGTCAAGCCACATCTTTACAACCTCTTTTGCATCCACATCACCTAGTGCCACATTCTCTGCAGTAGCTGTAATATGATCTGTTTTTTTTGAAATTGCTTTCATCCTGTCGTCATAACCACTATGCCCGAAGGGTATATTATCATTTGCCATATTGCGGCTATGCTTTTCTGCTATCTCCGATATCCGCTCATCCATTTGCAGTTTAGGCAGTCCCATTTCTGTGCGATGCTTATTAATATATACTAGTACCTCATCAGCCATTTTACTTTTATTCTGTGCTTGCGATACGAATGCACCGGCAACACAAAACCATATTATTAAAAACAAATACCGGCTTATCTTTTCGGCTCTCATAAAACGCAATGTCAGCATATTTGGTAAAGATAGTACCAAAACTATCCTTCGGCGCTTTATTGCTCATAACTTATTCTCCTGTTATATAAACTTCACTGTATGTTCGTTCTTATTATAAAATATATTCCTGAAAACCTGAAATGACGACGTTAACCATCGTACGGCCCACGTTCACCTGAATAATGCTTACGATAACCAAGTTTCCTTTTTCTCCCTGAATCAAGTTTCGATCTTCATAAAAAAATACACCGTATGAAACAGATTTTTAAACGAACATTAGTTATTGCAGCATTTGCAATGTATTCTCAGGCAGGTTTTGCCCAAAACTCAGATGAACACTATTTCAACCAGGATGCTCAAAATGTAGGTATTGAGTATTTATCAGGAGGAGGCTACATTCTGTCAGGTAATACTTTCCCAAACGTCATCAATGGCTGGAGCAACCTGGACGTTAATGGCTATCCTAACGGGAGGATACAGCTGAAAAAAATTGACAACAGCTTAAACTCTCAATGGTTCAAAACCTATGTAACACTTACAGAACAAACTGCTGTGTTAACCCACCAATGTACGCATCTTGCTGTGAGCTTTACCTGCGGTTATGCAAAACAAACTGCCAACGGAGGCTATATCATTTGCGGCAATGTATCTTCGGACGGTGAAAGCGGAGGAGGTTGTAATGAACCTACCTATCACAACATATTCCTTTTAAGGACAGACGCCAGCGGGAACGTAATCTGGTATAAAAGGTACAGCACTACAGGTATGCTGTGGAGTGTAACCGAAACATCTAATGGCAACTTTATTGCCTGTGGTTACCAGGGTAATAGTGCCATGATCTGTAATTCCCTTATTATTTGTACAGACGCCAATGGTAACCTTACATGGTCAAAAAATACGCTTACACAATCCTACTGGGACCCTGCTACAATTGTGTCTTCTGATTACAAACAAATTATACCGTTTGGTAGTGGCAGGTATGCCTTAGTTGGTATTGCCAATACATTTGATGAAGAATGGGGTGGAACGCTGATCACAATAGTTGATGATGCAGCTAATTTTTATCAGAATGTTATAATGGATAACGAAGCCCAGGGCCTTACACTTATAGGGGAAGGTCTTGCAGATGCACATGACGGAGATTTAGCCATAACAGGCCTTTCAGGTGTACCTTGTACAAACGGCGGGCAATTGATGGTAGCCAAACTTGAGCCCTACACAATGACTGTTAAATTCCTTAAATATTACAATAACCCATACAGCATTTCTTATGGTTATTCTGTAACTGTTCCGCAAAGCAATAAAATATCGGTTACGGGCTATGATTATTTTCACAATGATGCCTTATATGCTGAAACTGATTTTACAGGAAATCTGAGCCGTTATGTTGATTTTAAAAGCTTTCCAAGTTCAGGTGGAATGTCTATTACCACTAATCCAGTATCCGGCTTGCCTGTGTTTTCAGGCGTTTATTTCACAGGGATTGACGCTGCAACATTTGTTGTAGAAGATAATGTAGGTCATGATTGTGATTCAGACACCGTATTAAATCAAAATACGCCACCTTACATAACGTATTATCCTGCAACGCAGAATGCAGGCC
Source organism: uncultured Bacteroidota bacterium (assembly GCA_903929655.1). Taxonomy (GTDB): domain Bacteria; phylum Bacteroidota; class Bacteroidia; order Chitinophagales; family Chitinophagaceae; genus JABDGU01. Next base: position 5,747 of record CAIYVS010000602.1, read on the forward strand.
TTGTGCAAATTAATGATGATGCTGTAGCATATAATTTGAATGATAATCAAATGCTTGCATGTGGCATCAACCCGGGACCACCACCGCCAACAAGAAGGGTACCTAACGCCGCAAATGCAGCCACAGGTACTTCCGCTATCGTACTTTTCCCTAATCCTGCAGATAACAAGTTAAGCGTGGATTTAGGCATTAACAATTTCAATGGTGCAGAACTCAGCATAAGCGACATTATGGGCAGGGTAGTTGCTAAAGAAAATATCAACACTACCGCTTCAAAAATGGATATAGATGTTTCAAATCTGCTGCATGGAGTTTACATACTTAGCATAAAAGACAGCAAGGGAAATATCAGCCGCGCCAACTTCCAGAAAAATTAATTTTAATATTCTTTTTAAAGGGCTGCCAGAGAGGCGGCCCTTTTATTTTTGCAAAAAGCTTAATACAAGTAACACCACCATCTCATTCAAGTAGGGCAGGCTAGCGGTTTTATTTCAACTTCTCCACCGCAATATTCGTCTTCGTATTCCCCATAGCATCCCAAACATGCAGAAAATAAGTACCCGCAGGCAACTCGCCTAAAGAGAAATGTTGTTCAGCCTGCTTGTTTTGCACCTCCCATACTTCAGTTCTCTTTCTCCCCAGCAGATCATACACACAAGCCCTGTCACCCATATGTAAACCACTTACTGAAATTTGCTCATTAAATGGATTTGGATAAACTGTCACCTCTCCTCTGGAGAGGCCGGGAGAGGTTAGCCCTGTCGTGCTGTCAGCAACCGTCCATGCTGCAGAAGTATCCGGCTTGTAACAACCCGCTGATGTGACATTTATAATTGCTGTGATGGTATCAGTTCCGGAGCCTTTGGTATAAGTAACTGAGGGTACTGTAGTAGTATTAAATATTGTCCCTTTATTCATCCATATTATACTATAAGCTGTTCCTGCATTGCTGACTGTTGCATTTATAGTTACAGGATTACCGGCCGGAACACTTACAGGGCCATTTAATGTAATTGTCGGCGTAGTGTTGGCAACTACGGTAATACTTATCTGCGTGCCCGGACTAACGCATGGGCTATTGTACACAGTTAGGGTACCTGTGTAAGTGCCGGGTGCCAAGCCGGAAGGCACAGTTATTGTAATGGGCGATGTTGGTAAGGAAGTATTTGAAACATTGCTAAAGCCGGCAATAATAGCGCCCGCGCTAAACGCGATGCTATACGTTGAGGGTGAGCCGTTGGTAGCGTTATAATCAAAGTTGACACTTGTTGAGCCCTGGCATATTTTCACATTACTGCTATCCAGGCTAATGCTCAGGCCCGCTAAGTCCATAACAGTTGCTTTTGAATTATTGCCCCAATCGCTGTAGCCTACATAAGGTATGCCGCCACTGTTAATGGCAAGAGAGGTCCAGTAAACCTCTCCGGCAGAAAAGCCCGCAGTGCCCACCGTAACCCAGCTACTGCCATTATATTTCATCACCGTAGCTTTACTATTGTTGGCAATATCCTTATATGCAACAAAAGGATTGCCACTACCATCCAGTGCCAGTGAAACCCACTCCGCCTGCCCTGCAGAAAAGCCCGCGCTGCCTACTGTTGCCCATGAACTTCCGTTGTATTTCATTACGGTAGTCTTGTTGCTGTTGGCTTTGTCCTGGTATGCAATATATGGGGTGCCGCTACCATCAATGGCAAGAGAAGTAAAGTATGCCGTATCTGCAGAAAAGCCTGCGCTGCCCACCGTAACCCAACTACTACCATCATATTTCATCACAGTAGCTTTATTGCTGTTGTTCTCGTCCTCATAAGCTACATAAGGAGTGCCGCTGCCATCTATAGCTAAAGAGCAATAGTCAACTGCCCCGGCAGAAAAACCTGCGCTGCCCACTGCAACCCAATTGCTGCCGTCATATGTCATCACGGTTGCTTTACTGCTGTTGTTTCCGTCCTGGTACAACACATATGGAGTGCCGCTGCTATTGAGGGCTATTGTAGTATATGCAACCGAGCCCGCAGAAAAACCTGCGCTGCCCACATTGCCCCATCCTGTGCCATAATATTTTTTTACAGTGGCTTTATAACTGTTAGACCAATCGGTGTACACGATATAAGGCGTACTGCTGCTATCTACAGCTATGCGTGTATAAGTAGCTGTTCCTGTTGAAATGCCGGGACTGCCAATCGCGGTCCAACTACCGTTGCTATATTTCATCACCGTAGCTTTGTTGCCGACATTATAATCCAGGTACACCATATAAGGCGTGCCCATAGTATCCAATGCTATTGCTGTATATTCAACCGTATTGGCTGAAAAAGCTGCATTGCCAACATTTGCCCAGCCCCCGCATTGTGCTTTAGCAGAAATTTGGCTAAATAAAAGCGATGCAAAAATGAAACCTGAGCTGAGAATAGATTTTGTGTGCATAAAAAAACGATTTTGCTTTAAGCTGAAATTAATCAATAATTCAGTGATAATTACCTATGCGCAGCATTATTGCAATGTATCATATCGTTATATAATCGCCTGTCCAAATGTTTTCATACCTCCAATTCATTGATAAAGAAAGGCTTGAGTAGAAGTGTGGAGACGCATTCTATTTCATCTTTTTCAAAGAAATATTTCCTCTCGTATTCCCCAAACCATCCCAAACATGCAGAAAATAAGTACCCGCAGGCAACTCGCTCAAAGAAAAATGCTGTTCAGCCTGTTTGTTTGTCATTTCCCAAACCTCGCTTCTCTTTCTCCCCAACAGGTCATAAACACAAACCCTGTCACCCACCTGCAAACCAATTACTGTAAGTTGATTATTAAATGGATTCGGATAAACACCAACACTGTTAGTTGTTAACTTTTCACTGTTCACTGAAGTAGTGCTATCTCTTACTATCAATACCGCTGAACTGTCAGGCTCGTAACATCCTGCAGAAGTAACGCTGATAACTGCTGTAATACTGTCTGTGCCTGGTCCCTTAAAATAAGTCACAGAAGGCACAGTAGTCGTGGCAAAGGTCGTTCCATGATTCTTCCACGTTATGCTGTATGCTGTCCCCGCGTTTGTAACCGTAGCATATATGATCAAAGGATAACCCTGCAGTTTTACGCCTGGCCCGCTAAGCGTAATGCCGGGTGTAGTATATGGATTTACAATCATTACGAGCGCATTACTCGTATCTGCATTGGCAGTAAAGCATCCTGAAGGCATAGTGCTTATACATTTTACAACATCCGCATTCATAGGTGTTTATGAATAGCTGCCGCTATTAGTGCCAACATAATTTCCATTCAGCAGCCATTGATACATTATCCCGCTTACATTGGATGTTGCAGTAAATGTATCAGGCGTACCTGCACACAAAGTATTATTGCCGCTTATAGAAAGAGTAGGGGAAATATTGGGATTCACGCTCATATTGATACTATTACTCGTATCTGCATTCGCAGTAAAACATCCGGAAGGCATGCCCGTGATACATTTTACAATATCTCCGTTGGCAGGCGTATAAGACCAGGTATTGTTGTTAGTACCAACATTGGATCCATTTACTATCCATTGATAACTTACGTCGCTAACATTAGATGTTGCATTATATATGACAGATGCACCAGCACATATTGTATCTGTGCCTGCAATAGAAAGGGTAGGAATGACATTTGAATTAACAGTCATAGTCATGCTATTACTGGTATCCGTATTTGTAGTGTAGCAATTGGTTAGCAAAGTTGTGATGCATTTTACTATATCAGAATTTACAGCTGTATAAGTATAGCTGTTCGTATCGGTTCCCACATCATTTCCGTTCACCTGTCATTGGTATACTACTTCCGGAACATTGGAATTGGCAGTAAGGGTAACAATGCTTCCGGCACAAACAGTATCAGAACCCGTTATATTAAGTGTAGGACTTCCACTTGGGTTAACGGCTAAAGTAAAAGGAATACTGCCACTGGTACAGGTACCATTTGTTACCGTTAAAGTTCCTGTATAAGTACCTGCAGCTATATTGCCTGGCACTGTTATGGAAATGGGACTGGCCGGCAATGTGGCATTGCTCATGTTGCTAAAACCTGCGCTTGTTGCAGCTGAGCTCCATGTAATACTATATTGCGAACCATTACCCAGGCTCCCTACATAACTCAGGTTGGCGCTTGTGGCACCGAAGCATATACTGGGATTTCCCGAAAGAACAACATGTTCAATTGTTTGTACGGTAGCCTTATTACTATCAGCCCCGTCCTGGTAAGCCACATAAGGTATTCCGTTCGCATCAATAGCTATATTCCCATAAGCCGTTCCGGCAGAAAAGCCGGGGTTGCCAACATCAACCCAATTACTACCATTAAATTGCATAACAGTGGCTTTGTTGTTATTGCTTCCATCTGGGTAGGCCACATAAGGTGTCCCGCTGCCGTCTATGGCTATTGAAATATTAAAAGCGGATCCTGCAGAAAAACCGGCATTGCCGACATTCACCCAGTTACTGCCATTATATTTCATTACAGTAGCTTTGTCGCTATTACTTTGATCCGTAAATGCAACATAAGGAGTACCGCTTCCATCAATGGCTA
>CAIYVS010000603.1 GCA_903929655.1 uncultured Bacteroidota bacterium
ACTTTTATCAGTAAGGGCAAGTATTTGTTTCCATGCACCACAAAGATGCTGCGATGCTTCATCGCATCGAAATTATCTGGCCCGCTTAACCCCGGCTTTGCATACACTTAACACTACGTTTAAATTTGGGTAGAATCACCTTAAAAGCAAAAAGCCCCTTCCTTAGGGGGGCTTCTCATTTTTCTCTTCTTATTTTTATCTGTAAGGGCAAATGCCTGCTTCCATGTAACACAAATGTCCGTCAACATATAAGAGTCGGGAAATATTTGATGCCCCTTAACAATACCTTTGCAAACAGTTAACGGGTCATTTATATATGATTAACGAGCAGTTTAGAACTCATTAACACCTCATTAAGGAATAGAATACTAAATCCTTATCTTTCAGCACTTTAAGCAAACACAAAAAGCCGGAAAAAAAATAACTGCTTATCATAAATAAATTCGTTTCCAAAAGTCAAATACTTGTACATTTGCATGCCTTTTAACAAGGTTTTCTCAAAGATTAAGTACGAAACCAGATGTCTCGTCCTTATCCAATAAATCAAAATTTAAAAAATATGGATAATGATGCTCGAAGACCTGAAAGAAAAAATACTCGAAGGAGACCTTAGCGAGTTACTACGTCATACCAAAGACGAAGACTATCCTGCTGAAGTAGCTAAATTATTTGAGACGCTCCCCGACGAGGCCAGCATACGCGCCTTTATTGCTTTGCCCGAACAAAACCAGGTTAAGGTGTTTTCTTACCTCGATCATGCATTGCAGTACAAGCTCATCGAACATCTGCCCCGTATCAGGGCATCCTATATTCTTAACAACCTGGAATCAAACGACAGGCTGACCTTCTTTGATAGCCTCACAGGCCTCGAAGTGTCAGAATTTCTCAGTTTTCTCGACGAAAAAAATAAAAGAGCCACCCAGGACCTGCTCGGTTATCCCGAACAAAGTGTAGCGCGCCTCATAAATACCTATTTCACAGCAGTACGCAAAGACTGGACCATAGCAAGGGCCACAGCCCACCTGCGCCAGCATCACCAGGACTCAGAGGCTGCCAATATGATCTATGTAGTAGATGAGAACGGCAAATTGATCGATGATATACCTATCAGGAGACTGGTTCTGAACGAGCCAACCAAAACCATCGAAGAAATAATGGACCACTTCTATGTAAAACTGGATATCCAGGATAGCATAGAAGATGCCATCATTAAATTCAAGGAATATGACCGCGTAGCTTTACCGGTTACTAATTCAAACAATATACTCATCGGCGTAGTTACAGTGGATGATGTAATAGATGTGGCAGAAGAAAAAGACACTAAGGAAATGCAACAGTTCGGTGGTGTGGAATCCCTGGACCTCCCTTATGTGAAAACCGATTTCTTCACACTCATCCGCAAACGTTCGGTATGGCTCATCATCCTCTTCGTCAGCGAGTTGCTCACTACCAATGCCATGGGCTATTTCCAGGATGAACTGCAGCATGCCATTATATTAACCATGTTTATCCCATTGGTTATGTCAAGCGGTGGTAATAGTGGTTCCCAGGCGGCAACCCTTATCATACGCGCCATGGCCCTGAAGGAATTAAGCCCCAAAGACTGGTGGTATGTAATGCGCAGGGAAATATTGGCAGGCCTCACATTAGGGATTATTCTTGGCTCAATAGGGCTGTTACGCATCAGTGTATGGCATTTCCTCAACTGGCAGAATTTTGGAGAACATTGGTTTTTGCTTGGAGTAACCGTATTCTTTTCTCTCATAGGAATTGTAATGTGGGGAACATTAAGCGGATCCATGATACCGATCATTCTTAAAAAGCTTCGTTTGGATCCCGCCACCTCCTCTGCCCCATTTGTAGCTACCCTTGTGGACGTTACAGGGCTTGTAATTTACTTTAGCGTGGCCGCTATGATATTAAGCAGTACCCTCTTGAAACATTAGAGCAATAGTGAACTAGATATCGTAAGTCTTCTTCACTACTTCTTTAATGATATCATCCAGCTTATGGGCTTCCTCTTTTATGCCTTTTATGATCTTTTCATTAGTCGGGTCGCTGGGGTCTTCCGCATTAAATATATTTGACAAACCAAGTATGGTTGCCAGTGGTCCCCGCACTTTGTGCGATTGTATCCAGGCTATTTCCTTCAATTTCTCATTTTGTGCCTGTATGGTCATCAGCTGTTTCCTCCTCTCCGTAATATCACGCGAAAAACAACTTACACCAATTACAACGCCACTTTCATCTTTTATAGGATGAAAGCTGGTTTCACGGTATATCAATTCTCCGCTTATCACTCTTTCATCAATAACCATAAGGGTCTCGCCCGCAAGCGCTCTGTTATACTGTCCTTTTCTTTCTTTTACAATATCCTCCCCCAATTCTTTTGGCAAAGCATAAGTCCTCGGTTCTATCGTGACCCCATTCAGTTTATAAACCACATCTTTAAATGCCTGGTTGGCAGAAATAATTTTATAGTCTTTGTCTACAGACCATATGAGGTCCGATGTATTATTAATAAGCGAATTAAGGTTTTGCATATTATTACTTATATGCTCCAATAATTTCTTCTGCTCAGAAATGTCTTTGAAATAAACGGCAATACCATTCTTCGTTGGCATGGCATTCGCTAATACCCATCTGCCTGAAGTAGGCGATATCCCCTCAACCGCAACACATACCTGCTCCTTTACTGCGCGGTGAAATTCTTCATAAAATTTTGTATTCAGCGTTTTAGGAAATATTCCCCATGCATTTTTATGTAAAAGCTCTTCACGTTTTACATTATACATTTTTTCTGCAGCCCTGTTCACATAGGTCAGGTTCCAGTTTGCATCGGCTGCAAAAAAAGCATCTGTTATACTCTCCAGTATATTTGCTGTTTCCTCTGCCTTTTCGTTCAGGGCATCTTCAATCATTTTTTTGTGGGTAACGTCAATTGCCGATCCCGTATATGTATCAGGTTCCCCGTTCTTGCCTTTTACTAAAATGGTAGTACTACTCAGGTACCTCACACTACCA
>CAIYVS010000604.1 GCA_903929655.1 uncultured Bacteroidota bacterium
ACACTTATTGACATGCGGCAAATCTAATCAATTTGAAAATTCAGGAATTTTCTTTTTAGTTAAAAAAACAAAAAATAAATTATCCCTGGGAAAGGCTATTTGAAAATAAACAGACACACGTATATAACATTAAAAAAATGTCACATCAAATCAGTACTTGCACCAATTACTAATTTTTATAACCAATAAACTGGTAAGAAGCGATGGTATCAGTTGTAACAGTTTTAGAAATGACCAGCTTCTTTGTTTGAAGATCAATATTAACTGTTCTTGTATAACTACCGGAAACAATAGCAGGCACGACAATATGATAACCGTTATCATCGTTAATAATATTACCGGAAAACGCATCAGGAGTAAAAGCGCGCATACTTACATTAACAGTTACAAGATCGCTGCCCGGAGAAACTACAATAGTATCCAGCAAACTGATACCCTTATCTGTGGTGGTGCCATAATAAGTGCCCAAATACCTGTCGATAGACAAGGTCTGACAGTTTGTACCCTCATAGCCGGTAGGACATTGGCAAATCCCCGATACACAGTTACCTCCGTTCTGGCATTGTACAGCTGAACATGCATCTTTTTCACAAGATACGTATAGAGTCATGCTTCCGATACTAAAAAAGGCAAAAGTGGTAAGCAGTATTTGTTTCCAAAACTTCATGCGAATGAGATATTTACGCTCTAAAATACAAAAATAATTTACGTTTAGTAATAATTACTATTTTTTTTGTTCGGAAAATGCATTCCAGCCTTGTGCCTTCAAAATATGCTTATTTCCTTGTTTTGTTAATAAGTTCGTGTTTTCCTCTTTTTCGGTTATATATCCAATAATGCTTATCTGCTCATTCCGGGCTATTTTTTCATAGTCTTCCTGCTTTACGGTAAATAATAATTCATAGTCTTCACCACCGCTGAGGGCGCAGGTTGTAGGGTCGATGTTGAACTCCAATGCCATATCGCGGGTTTCAGAATGAATAGGTATTTTTTCTTCATATAAAATACATCCAACCCCGCTCTGTGTGCAAATGTGCAGTATTTCTGAGCTTAACCCATCGCTCACGTCTATCATCGCTGTAGGGCTTATTTCGTGTTCTTTCAGCCAGTTCACAATATCCGCGCGGGGTTCCGGTTTTAGTATGCGCCCTACGATGTATGCTTTATTACCAAGATCGGGCTGAACTCCGGGGCTTTCAAGAAATATCCTTTTTTCCCTCTCTAATATCTGTAGTCCCATATAGGCCGCACCCAGGTTGCCTGATACACAAAGCAGATCATTGACCTTAGCGCCACTGCGTGTTACAAACTTATCCGGCGCTACTTCTCCTATAGCTGTAACGGAAATAACAAATCCTTTTAAAGAGCTGGAAGTATCTCCCCCGATAAGGTCTACATTATAACGACGGCAAGCTGCATAAACACCTTCGTAAAATTCATCAAGCGCCTCAACTGAGAAACGGTTAGATATGCCTATTGAGACCGTTATATGCGTTGGCTCTGCACACATCGCATAGATATCAGACAGGTTCACGGCAACTGCTTTGTAACCCAGGTGCCTCAGCGGTGTGTACATGAGGTCGAAATGTACGCCTTCCAAAAGCATATCTGTGCTGATAACAGTTTGCTTACCAAAATGGTCTATCACTGCACTGTCATCACCTACGCTCAATATTGTGCCGGCCTGTACGGTCTCGTTATTTTTAGTCAGATGATCTATTAATCCAAACTCGCCCAATGAGGCGATCTCTGTACGCTCCTGCTCCATAAATTCTATTTTCTTTTTCTTATTAAGCCCAGCATTTCGGCATGTATCAGGCCATTAGTGGCCAGTGTTTCTTTATCGTAAACACTGTATGGTTCCCCTTCAAAATTAGTAATGGTTCCACCCGCTTCCTGAACAATGAGGTAACCTGCAGCTATATCCCAGGGACTGAGATTATATTCCCAAAAACCATCAAAACGCCCGCATGCAACCCAGCAAAGATCAATTGCAGCAGAACCCAGGCGACGTACCGGCAAGCCCTGTAATACAAAACGCTCAAAAACCCTTATCGGGTGATCGGTAGAATTCTCCGGGCTGCTTGGCCACCTGTATGGGAAACCTGTAACCAGGCATGCTTTTTCAAAATTGCTCTTTACAGATACAGATATGGGTTTGCCATTTAATGTGGCTCCCTTACCCTTTTCAGCAAGAAACAATTCATTCATCATCGGGTTGTAAACCGCACCGAGCAAGAGGTCATCATTATGTTTTACGGCTATACTTACACAGCAGATAGGTATGCCATGTGCAAAATTAACAGTACCATCTATAGGGTCGATGATCCACAGGTAAGGTGAGTCCTTTTTTAACTCCCCTACTTCCTCGCTTATAATGGCATGAGAAGGAAAAGATTTTTTTATAACTTCAATGATCCTGTTCTCCGAAAATTTATCTACTTCTGTAACCAGGTTGTTAATTCCTTCTTTACTTTCTATTTTAAAAGTACCTTGGAAATATTCCTGGATTATTCTTCCAGCCTCCTGTGTAGCCTCCAGCAATACCGCTTTCAATTCTTCCATAAACCTATAATTTTAACTCCTTGCCCAAGTAATAATCTATAACCTTTAATTTAAAAATAAGATCGTATTTGGCACTAAGCAAATTATACTCGGCCGTATAATGCTGGTTTTGCGTAACGAGGAAATCCACGGTACTTGTAAGACCAAGATCGTAACGTTTTTGTGCAAAATCCAATGCTCTTTTAGCGGCTTCCTCCGCACGAAGTGATGCATAGTATTTCTGGATGGAATTGATAGCATCATTATGTGCCTTATAAACATTTTGTTTAAGTGTCAGCTCTGCCTGGTACAGGTTCAGTTCCTGTGTCATCAAGTTGATCTTTGCCTGTCTTACGGTATACTGTGATTGCCAGCCATTAAATATTGGAATATTCAGGTTTAAAGTAACTATTTCCCTTAAATTATTATTTAACTGGGTACCAAAAGGGATCTTTGATTGATCAACTTTATATACCGGCTCTAAGACAGTTTCATTAGTATTCTGAGTAAAGCCGATAGGCTGATATCCGAGAAGCGTATTGGTTGCAGCATAGCTATAATAATTACTTGCCCAGTTAGTCCCTGCTTGTGCACTTAAACTTAGTTGTGGATACAAAACCCCTTTAGATGCCATTACTCCTTTTTTTGCAGATTCTACCCGCATCTGGCTGCCCTTCACAGAACCAAAATGTAATTTTGCCTGCTGGTAGATCTCTTCAGGCTGCATATTTGATACTTGTACCTGATCAGAGACCTGAACATCAGGAGCTATAATAGTAAACGGAGCACTAAATTCAAGATTCAATAAAGTTTTCAGATCCAGGATAGCAGAATTGTATGTAGCTATTGCATTGATCAGATTAGAACTATCTGTTGCCAACTGAGACTCCAATTGAGCCACATTTAATTCCGGCAGACGGCCTGCTTCCGCAAAACTTTTTGTTTGACTTAACTGCGCTTTTGAAAGGTCCACCTGTTTCTCACTCGCATGAATTTGTTCCTGAGCCAGCAAAGCACGTAAATAACCTGTTGCTACATTTAAAGACACATCATCTTTATGCTGCTCAAGATCTGCCTGCGATGCCTGCAAACTGAATTTGTTCTTTGCAATAGTGCTTCTTTGCTGAAACCAGCCAAAAAGCAAAACATTGCTATTCCCGGCCAAACTTACATAATCATAACCAGCATCCACAAAAGCATTAGTCGTTGGGTTAACAGAACGGCCAAAACTTTTGGTATAAGAACCTGAGGTACTTAATGAAGGCAATTGTGCCAACTGACTTTGCAATAAAGTATAATTAGCCAGTCTCTTATTTAATACATCCTGCTGTATATTAATATTATGCTCAACTGCATATTCCACACAACGCTGCAAGGACCAAACGTCGGTCTGTGCAAGAGCGAAATATCCACTATATATGAATGCCAGTAAAGTGAAAGTGATAAAACGGTACATGAGACAAAAATAACGGAAATACTATCGTGTTGGGATTGTTGTTAAATATAATAATATAAGTATTATCATCATCCTTTCTTAAAGCAGCTTCTGCAACGGGGTTCATATACATCATATTCGCCCATCAATATCTGGTCATCAATACGGGGTTTACGATAAGAATAAGAAGCAATATCACCGCATTTAACACAGATAGCATGCAATTTGCTTATATATTCAGCCCTGGCAAGCAAGTCGGGTAAAGGGCCAAAAGGCTTGCCTGTATAATCCATGTCCAAACCCGCCACAATCACCCTTTTGCTGTAAGTAGTTAATTCTTCTACTACTTCTATAATGTCATTGTCAAAAAACTGGGCTTCATCCAGGCCCACCACATGTGCTTCTGTCGCCAGCAAGAGGATATTGTGAACATTGTCAACAGCAGATGATCGTATTCTTGAGGCATCATGCGATATGATGTCCTGCTCATCATAGCGGGTATCAATCCAGGGTTTAAATATCTCTACATTCTGCCCAGCTATCTGGGCACGCTTTAGGCGCCTGATCAATTCTTCGGTCTTGCCTGAGAACATGCAGCCACTTATCACTTCTATCCAGCCCTTTTTTCCTGGTTTGCCCGGCTCTATGAACATACAAATGTGGTTTGTATTAACTGTAAATATACAAAGCCATCTAAATAAATTACATACCAAGTATTTTCTCGGACCGCAGATACTCCATTATACTATTTGTAGCCCCTGCTTTTGAATACACATATTTGCCTGCATCCGTTGAAGCAAGCTTGTATGCTTCAGAATCTCCCTCCCATCTCAGCATTTCTGCAAAAACTTCCGGTTTATCAGTTGAAATTGCCCCACCGGCTTCCAATAATTCCCGGGCCTCATTAAATTGGTGGAATATGGGACCATAAGCACAGGGCTTGCCATATACAGCAGCCTCCAGCACATTATGCACACCGGCTTTTCCGAATGCACCACCTATCCATGCTATATAGGCATAACGATATAAGTGCGATAATAAACCAACGCTATCTACTATCAATACCCGTTTAGTGTTGTCGTTTTTCCATTCCGACCACCTGATGGTTAAACCAGGGAACAATTTTTCGATCTCAGCAATATGCTGAACATCTACTTCGTGTGGCACTATGATAAGCTTAAAATAGTCAGGCAATAAAGACAACGTCTGTTGTAAAAAAAAATCGTCCTCTTTCCATGTGCTGCCCGCAACAAGAATTCTATGTCCTTTTACAAAAGCGTCTGCTATCGGCAATGTTGTTTTTTCCTGTGCTATCTCTATAACCCTGTCGAAACGGGTATCTCCATTTATAGAAACATCATTTATCCCGATCTTCTTTAATAAAACCCCAGATGCTTCGTTCTGGACAAAAATATGGGCAAAACAACTGAGCATATATCGCTGGAGGGTTCCATACCAACTAAAAAAGGCTTGGTCTTTCATGAAGAAGGCTGATATTAATATAGCCGGTATCCCCTGTTTCTTAATTTGCAACAGATAAAAATACCAGAACTCATATTTTACAAAGATACAAAGGGAGGGATGTACAATATCAAGAAAGCGTTTTGCATTGGCATGGCTATCAAGAGGCAAATAAAAAACGTAATCGGCACCCTCATAATTTTTTCTCACCTCGTAACCTGAAGGGGAGAAAAATGTTAAAACCAGTGCAAAATCGGGGTATCCTTTTTTCAGTCGTTCCAATACAGGTCTCCCCTGTTCAAACTCGCCGAGGGATGCACAATGCATCCATACACGCGGGCGGGACTCCTGGCGCAAAGCATCCTGCATCCCGGGCAACAAGTCTTGCCTTCCTTTAATAAACAGTTTAGCCTTGGGATTGAATAATGATGCTATTTTGATGGCAAGTGCATAAAGCCTTATTAATAACCAGTAAATAGCAGCATATATCCTCATTAGTAAAAGACTTCTTCAGATTTGCGCTTGAAAATAGGAATATAAATACCTCCCCGCAGACCGAATAAGATATCTATACGCTGTGCATTATCAGTACGCATAACATCAAACAAGTAATCACGCCTGTCTTGTGTGGATGCACACATAAAATCCAGCCCGACATGAAAATTAAATAATCCTCTTTTTGAAAAGTAAACATAGGCTACATACTCTTCCAGGAACAGCCCGTTGGTAAGACGGTCATAACCTTTCAGGTAATCACCTATTAATTGGGGAACTTGCAAACCCGCGTCATAAATAGTTATTTTATGCTGAATGAAACCTCCCGAGGTAAGAAATAAGATACCATTATCAGGTCTGCGTTGCTTCAATACAAGAATCTTTCCTGCTTCCAATCCTATCATATAACCTCTTTCGTATGTGCCTACACCTATGCGTGTACCTGTCCCGGTAAGAAAAGTTCCATACCTGTCTTTAACATTACTAAGGAAAGAATCTACGCGTATATCATTGCCAAAAATAAAATCAACCTTTGCGCCAAACATCCAGTTATTCTGTGTCTTGTAATAAACCGATGGACCTACGCGGGCACTTAAACCAAAATCCTTGGCCATATCAGCTGCCGGTATATCAAAGTTTGAGTTAAAAGTAATCAGCCAACCCTTCCGGGGTGGCTTCTTTTCCTGGTGGCCGAAAAGATCGTCCTGGGCTTTTACCCTAAGACCCGGAAGAAGCAATAAAGCAATTAAAACAAGAAGTGGAAATCGTTTCATCTATAAATATGCCATTCTAAAACGTGAAGTTATGCCAAAATATTATACAGCTAATACACGAAGTTTTTTTATCATGTAATTAACGATTTTTACTTTGATGTATGCGCGTCTTGGCGTAGGTTTGCGCTCTAAATTACAAATATGCAGAATTTGCAAATGGTTGACCTCAAACGTCAATACCTAAAAATAAAACCTGAAGTTGACGCAGCAATACAAAATGTACTGGATACCACTGCTTTTATTAATGGTAAAGATGTGCAGCTTTTCGGTACAGAACTGGCATCCTACCTGGGGGTGAAACATGTTATTCCATGTGCAAACGGCACCGATGCTTTGCAAATATCCCTGATGGCTTTGGGCCTTCAGCCGGGCGATGAGGTCATTACCGCTTCATATACCTATATTGCTACTGTGGAAGTGGTGGCCCTGCTGCGCCTGAAACCTGTGTTTGTAGACGTTGACGCCGATACTTTCACTATGAATATTGATAGTGTAAAAAAGGCTATAACATCTAAAACAAAAGCTATCATTCCTGTGCACCTGTACGGGCAAAGCGCCAATATGGAACCTTTGCTGGAGCTTGCCAAAGAACATAATATACCTGTGATAGAAGATAATGCACAGGCTATTGGCGGTACTTATACATTTTCTGATGGCAAGACCGTAAAAACAGGATCGATGGGCACTATAGGCTGCACTTCATTTTTTCCATCAAAGAACCTGGGATGCTATGGAGATGGCGGCGCGATATTTACCAATGATGATGCACTTGCCGACAAACTGAAGATGATTGCCAATCACGGCCAGAAAGTGCGCTACTACCACGAAATGGTGGGTTGTAACAGCCGCCTGGATAGCATACAGGCAGCGGTATTGCGCATTAAACTGCGTAAGCTGGATGAATATTGCAACGCACGCCGCGCTGCAGCAGACTATTATGACAATGCTTTTAAGAATCACCCAAATATCAGTACCCCATACAGGGCCCCATATGCATACCATGTATTTCATCAATACACATTACAACTGGATAATGTGAACCGCGATATGGTGTCTGAAAAACTGGCCGAAAGAAAAGTCCCTAACATGATATACTACCCGGTTCCCTGCCATAAACAAAATATGCTGAAAGACTTTGGCGGACTGGATTATCATTTGCCTGTTACAGATATGTTACAAGATTGTGTGATCTCTTTGCCGATACATACAGAACTTACAGAGGAAGAATTAAGCTATATAACAAAGAATTTTATTGAAGTAGTAGATGAATTAGGAATTAGGAATTAGGATTGGGGGATTGGAATTTTTTTTACTTATTTTGAATTGATAAAATGAATGTAATTACTACCCCTATTGAGGGTTTATTGATATTGGAACCACGGATTTTCAATGATGATCGTGGCTATTTTTACGAAAGCTATAATAAGAATACCATTAAGGCCGCCACAGGTCTTGAATTCAATTTTGTGCAGGATAACCAGGCACGCTCTACCAAAAATGTTTTACGTGGGCTGCATTACCAAAACAATCCCTATGCGCAAACCAAACTGATACGTGCGCTGGAAGGTACTATATGGGACGTGGTGATAGACATCAGGAAGGATAGCAAGACTTACGGACAGTGGTTTGGAGTGGAACTGTCTGCAGAAAATAAACGCCAGTTCCTGATACCTAAAGGATTTGCCCATGGTTATTCCGTATTGAGCGAGACTGCTGAAGTATTTTATAAATGCGACGAGTTTTACAATAAAGCAAGTGAAGGTGGTGTGAACTATGCAGACCCCACGATCAATATTGACTGGAAAATAAATCTTGCAGATGCGTTGGTATCAGAAAAAGACCTGGTGCAGCCCATGTTCAAAGACCATATTTCTACTTTTTGATCAGGATTTCATGTTGGTGAATTGCAACGGCACTTCTATTTCGGCAGAGCTGCGGCATAATTGCATTACATCCTGCAGTTCATCTATTTTTTTACCGGTAACCCTTATAGTATCATCCAGTATAGCTGCCTGAACTTTTAGGCCGCTGTCTTTAATAAGCTTTACTATCTTTTTAGCTGACTCCTTGTCTATACCATTGCGGATAGGTATTTTCTTCCTGATATATTTACCTGAAGCATTGGCCTCTTTGCTCATGTCGAAACTCTTGGCATCGAGACCCTGGCGCATGGCTTTGGTAAGCATCACATCTTCCAACTGGCCCAGCTTCATATCACTCTCCACCTCTATTTCCAGGACCATGTCTTTCTTATTCAGTTCGAATGACACATGGGTACCTTTGAAATCCCAACGGTTGTCTATTTCTTTTTTTGCCACATTCACTGCATTATCCAGTGTCTGCATATCTACCTTACTTACTATATCAAATGAGGGCATATTTTTTAGCAATTAGCTGATTTGATGATTAGCTAATGTGAGTATAAAGATACTTTTCGTCCAACTATTTAGCAATTAATTGTAAAAATATCAATAGATCACCACTCTGCTTCGTGTCAGCATATTTTTATTTCTTACTTCACAGATATAATTACCTGGTCGCAGGTTGGGGGCATTTACTACCAATTTACCGGAATTATCAAATTGCATATTTTTTTGCAATGCCCTCTTCCCGTCTGTTGTTAGCAGTATTACAAATACTTTTTGCCCAAGCAGTTCTTTGCTTGTTGTATAAATTGTAAACACGCCATGATTAGGATCTGGGAAGATATTAATTGCGTCTGCAGTCGGCGGCAGTGCAGCAACAGACAGAACATTTACCTGGGGAGTATCAGCCTTAATTGACTTCCACATGCCCCGTCCAAAAGTAGCTGCCCATATTTCGTTCGTCGTATAATTGATGTTCAAATCATAAACAGGAACAGTGGGTAAGTGGTTCATGAATAAAGCCCAGGCAGTGTCAGTTGCTTTCTGATAAAACACTCCGGCATCGGTGCCAATATATCTTGTGCCACTCGATGAATCTATGACCATACAATCCACCGGCATATCAGGAAGGCCGGCACTATAATTCACCCAGGTATTAGTATTCAATATGTATTTGTACACTTTATCGGGTCCATAGCCGCTTACAGTAAACCATATATTATTCTCGTTTTTAGGGTCTATAACGATCCTGGATACGACATTGTTCATTGGATTACTAAGTGTATCCCAGTTTAGTCCTCCATTAATAGTATAATACAAATTGCTATTATATGATACATCATTTATGCTGGTGGTAAACATATAGTTGTGATTGCTGTTTGCCATTGCAAGATGGCTTAGATAATAAGCATATGCAGACGTATCTAATACAGGTGATATCGGCGTCCAGCTAATGCCATTATTATGTGTTACATATACTTGTTTATAGGCAAGGTATAATGTAGCGGTATCTTGCGGGTCTAAAAAATAAGGTGCCACCCAATCACCCTGGCAATGAAGGGTATCAGTAATGGTCTTAAAAGTTACTCCGCTATCCCTTGTCATATGTATAAAGCCTCCTTGCGAGGCAACGTACCATATATGATGCGGGTCTCCATAATTGATCTGGCACTGCATTCCGTCAGCGCCCCAAAGATCGGTACAAACCCCTGCATTCAACATTTTAGAACCATTGTCTTGCGAACCTCCAAGGCAAATATCAAAACCATTGTCAACCGCATTCCTGTAAAACTGTGTTATTCCCAGCCCATTACTCAAGTCTGTCCACGCGCATGCAGCCCGGTCATACGTTCTGTATATGCCGCCATCATTGGTTTCAAATAAGGTCCCGCCAAGTGGGTTATAAGCAAGACAATGCTTGTCTGAATGAACTACGGATACATTGTTTATCCATCCAAACCATTGGTTCGAAATATGCCAGTTTGCGCCTCCGTCATTTGAATAAAAAGTACTGATACCCCCCACTGTAAGTTTATCAGAATCATTCGGGTCTATTGCAAAAGCCAAATCGTAATATGCCTGGCCGCCGCAAGAGCTTGTGGGCAGGTACACATCGTAACCCAAAATATTATTGGTACAGTTTGTGTCAACAAGCACCGGCCTGAAAGTATGTCCGCTGTCTGATGAAGCATATATTCCCTGCAAGCCCCTTGCATAGTTTGCTACAACAGCCTTCACCACATTGGGGCTTGATGTGCACACTGCAAGTTTCACCCATTCTGAAGCAGGAAAATGAGTAACCGTATCCCAGGTAACGCCTCCGTCAGTTGACCTCATTATTTGATTTGTAGAATTGGAATAATTGGTCAAACTTCCATATAAGATATTTGTGTCTGCAGGATTATATAATATCTGATTGTAAACTCCCTGGTTCATATTTATCCAGCTTTGCCCACCATTATAAGATTTATAAATACCATTGTTGCTCGCCAATACAAGCGTATTGGTATCTTTGGGATTAATGAGTAAAGAAGACGCAGAAAGGTAATTTGTGGGCGACCAGTTAAGCCCGGTCACACTCCAGTTAAGCCCCCCGTCAGTAGATTTTATAACACCCGAACTAAAAGCATTTCCGGCTATCCCATCTCCTGTAGCAACATAAATAGTATTCCGGTTCTTTGGGTTTATTTGAATATCGGATACGCCCAGGGTAGGCCAGTTATCGTAAAGAGAAACCCATGATGCGCCACCATTGGTGGTTTTCCAGGTACTACCTGCTGCTGCGCCTGCATAAAATATATTTGAATCAATAGGATCGAATGCTACCACATTGATACGCCCCATACCAGAATAACCACTATTACTTTGATGCGGCCCCTGGAAAGACCAATTAGATGGGTCGCCACCGGTGGTTTTAGCAGCTACATTTGTTTTCCTCGCTTGTTCCATATATGCTCGCCATTCCAGCAGGTTCTTCATTGGCGACACCATATAGCCTTCTGCATCGCAATGCTGCCTCATATACCATTCCCATCGCAGAAAAAGGTAGTCCTTTCCTTCTCCGGGCTCATGATTCATAGTGTTTTCTACTTCACCATTTGCAAGAGACTGTTGTTTATAAGCAGCTACAACATCTGCCAGTTTCATTCGTTGGGTTGTATGTGGCATCCAGGATTGTGCATGTAGAAAGCTATATGCTAACAGTGAACATGAGAGCAATAGTATTTTTTTCATAGGATAATATATCTTAATTACTTCCTGTTACTTATTTCAATGTAAAACATCAAAACAAATTACCTTAGTAAAGATATGTAAATAAAATGAGAAAAATACTTCTATACTTACCCTATCTCCCCTTCCAATTCCATCATCCTTTCAAAAGCTCTATCGTAGGCTTTGCTTTGCTCTTCTATTTTCTTCATGTGCTTCTTGTAGGTATCGTCCAGTTTCAGGAACTCGGTTTTATTGGCGTATATATTGGGGTCAGCCAACTGGGCTTCTATATCTGATTTTTCCTTTTTCAGCTTGTTCAGCTCTTCTTCCAGCCGCTGGCACAATTTTTCCTGCTTCTGGAACTCTTTCTGTAGTTCTTTGATCTTGCTGTCGTTTTGCTTAGGCTGCACAGGCTTTACCTCTTGCTTCACTTCTTTAACTGCCGGGGCCTTTAGTTGAGTAGCTGCGGCTGCCAGTTCCCGTTTCACTTTATCTTGTTGGTAAACAACCCATTCTTCATAATCACCCACAAATTCCTTTACTTCGCCCTTCTCAATATTCCATATTTTATTGGCGATCCTGCTGATAAAATAACGGTCGTGCGATACGATTATGATCGTGCCTTTATACTTGTTCAGTGCATCTATCAGCATCTCCACGCTCTGCATGTCCAGGTGATTGGTAGGTTCATCCAGCAGCAGGAAATTGCCTCTTGTGGCAATAACTTTCGCCAGCGATACCCTTGCTTTTTCTCCGCCCGAGAGCACTTTTATCTTCTTAAATACATCATCCCCGCTAAACAGGAAACAGCCTAACAATTGCCTTAGCTCCAGTTCATGTTTACCACTGCCACAATGTTTCAGCTCCTCCAGCACATCATCTTCCAGGTTCAGTGCCTCCAACTGATGCTGTGCATAAAAGCTCTCTTCAACATTATGCCCCCATTTGCGTTCGCCCTCATATTGCTCAGCTCCCGCTATAATACGCAGCAAGGTAGATTTACCCTTACCATTGGCACCGATCAGCGCTATTTTATCACCTCGCATGATCTCCGCATCTGCATGATTGAGAATGGTAAGTTCTCCAAAACTTTTGCTAATATCCTTTAAGGTGCAGATGATCTTACCAGGTTCTATACCTATGTCAAAGTTAATATTCATCACTGGCACCGATCCATCAGGGGCTTCTATCAGGTCCAGTTTATCCAGGCGCTTGATGGCACTTTGTGCCTGTGCAGCCTTCGTGGCCTGTGCACGGAAACGTTCAATAAAACGCTCCTGCTGGCGAATATAATCCTGTTGATTCTCGAAAGCACGTTGCTGTAATACCATACGCTCCGCCTTTTCCTTTTGGAAGAAAGTGTAATTGCCACTATACTGATGCAGGTCCTGTTGCCATACTTCTACTATTTTAGTTACCATGCGGTCCAGGAAATAACGGTCATGCGATACGATGACCACTGAACCAGGATAACCCTGCAGATAACGCTCCAGCCATTCTATGGATGGAAGATCCAAGTGATTGGTAGGTTCATCCAGTAAGAGCAACTCTGGTTGCTGCAATATCATTTTGGCAAGCAATACCCTCATTCGCCAGCCCCCGCTGAACTGGTCGTAGGGCTTTTGAAGTTCTATAGTGGAAAAACCGAGACCTTCTAATACTTGGGCAGTGCGGTGCTCCATTTCATAACCACCTGCTATTTCAAAATCATGCAAGGCATGGCTATAATCATCCAGGAGGTCCGCATCATCGGGTTTGGTTTCCAGCTCATTTATCAGGCGGTCCATTTCTTTTTCTATGGTATGGGCTTTTTCAAAAGCCATCATGCCCACTTTTAAAATAGATTCGCTTGTGGAAAAGCTTAAAAGGTCCTGGTTGAAAAAACCAAGTGAAACATCTTTGGGTTTATTGATGACACCACCGTCCGGAATATACTCTCCGGTCATCAGTCTTAACAAAGTTGATTTACCGGCGCCATTGCTGCCCACAAGCCCGATCCTTTCACCGGTGCCTATCTGCCAGCTTGCATCTTTTAAAATGGGCCTTGCGCCGAAAAAGAACGATATATTTTGTAATGAAATAAGCATAAAGAGCCGCAAATTTAAGGCTTATTCCTCTCATTGAAGCGCCTAAGTGGGTTCGGGCTCCCAGTAAAGGCTGTTATTTTTAAGATAAAATGCCATTTAAAGTATCCCATTTAAAAAATATGTATTTTTATATATTGTTAACACTATGAAATTTCAGAAATTATGAAAAATATCTATCACGTTTTATTGCTCCTGTTTGCTATTTCATTTACCGGGTATGCACAGAACTCCCCTGTAGAATCAATGGAGAGTGGCGGGGACTTACACATGGGAAGAAATGATGCTAATAATCCTTGCATAAGTAAACAACAATATGAGGCCATTGAAAAAAGTTTTGCTGCGAATGAAAAGACATTGGATATAGACAACAAAGGGAAAAAGAAAACGACTGCAACACTTTTTAGCTGGCCGCTTAAAATGACAAATGGCCTGAATGATTGCAGTTACTATTTTATTGGTAATTACATTGATGAAGATACCACCAGCCCGGGTATTAAAGATTACAATTGCGGTACCGTTACTTATGATGGACACCGGGGAACCGACATCGGCACCATGCCATTCCCGTTTTATAAAATGGACCATGACCAGGTGGAGGTAATTGCGGCTGCCCCTGGTACCATTTTAGACAAGATAGATACCAGTTTTGATAAAAACTGCGCGATGAATAATTTAACCCCTAATTATATTGCAATCCAACATGCTGATGGTTCTGTGGCATTGTATTACCACATGAAAAAAAATTCCCTTACTACTAAAACAGTGGGCCAGACCGTTGTTACCGGAGAATTTCTGGGTATCGTTGGTAGTTCGGGAAGTTCCACCGGACCACATCTGCATTTTGAAGTTTGGGGAACTACTGCTTACAATTCTTTAAAAGATCCCTGGACTGGTACCTGCAATCTGCTAAATGCTAACTCCTGGTGGTTATCTCAGAAACCCTACACCGAACCAGCCATCGTGTCCGCATCAGTAGATTCTGCACTGCCTGTTATGCCGCCCTGCCCTGCCACGGAAACTCCAAACGAGGATAGTTGTTATACGTCGGGAGCCACAGCCAAATTTGTAATATTTATGCGAAATGAAACAATAGGCGACTCATCTCATTTGCGCATTATTAATCCGAATAATACCACCTTCACCAGTTGGGCGCGTAAGAGCACCACTAGCTATTTAAATTCATGGTGGACCTGGACCAAAGTATTACCTACTGTAGCTGGTTCATATACTTTTGAGGCCGTTTATAATGGTGATACCTGCACTAAAAAATTTGCAATAGGCTGCGGCAGCGTGCCAAATAGTATTACAACAACAAACCTCTTGCAATTGCGTGTTTTCCCGAATCCTGCAAACGATAAAATAAATATAAATGACGAAGGGCATGACAATGGAATTTATAAATTCACAATAAAGAACATGCTGGGCCAAACTGTATTGTCAGACATTGCGACAATAACAAATAATACGATTCAGAAAAGTATTTCGATTTCGGCATTGCCCAATGGCGTTTATTTTATGATAATTGAAACAGAAAAGGCGCGAACCCTTACAAAAATCGTCAAACAGGATTAGTAATAGTAGTTAACAAAAATCAAGACTTAATATTTCTTGTTTATTAATGCTTGATAATTAAATCCTTATATTGCAGATACACACTCACAAATTATTTAAAATAGCACTTATGAATGCAAAACTCTACTTAGTAATGATATTATGTGTAGGCATGATAGGAGCCCAGGTTTCCAGCGCGCAGTGTACCAATGGAAGGTACCTGAATACCATTTTCCCTACCTATACTGTTACTACTGTAACCTACTCTACTACATATAGCCAGGCAATGGATATTTATCAACCTACGGGTGACACTTTATCTCACCGACCTCTGGTCATACTTGCCCATGGTGGTAGTTTTATTGGTGGCACCCGTAACGACGACAGTACCTGCGTACAATTGTGCAGAAATCTGTGCCAGAGAGGTTATGTAACTGCTTCTATTGATTATCGTTTGGGAACAATAAGTAGCTTACTTGATTCTGCCCAGATAATTGACGTGGTGATAAAAGCCATGAGTGATGGTAAAGCGGCTATAAGATATTTTGTAAAAGACGCAGCGACTACCAATACTTACAAAATAGATACTGATAATATTTTTATAGGTGGCAATTCAGCAGGTGCCGTTTTGTATATGCATGTAGGTTATATAGACAGCATTGGGGAATGTCCTAATTATATAGTGGATGCGATGAACAATAACGGCGGATTTGAGGGCAATAGCGGCAATGCAGGTTATACTACCAAATCCAAAGCCATTATCGATCTCGCAGGTGCATTGAACAAAGTAAACCTGGCAGGTCCCGGCGACAAGCCATCTGTAAATGCACAGGGCGATCAGGACCAGGTAGTACCCTATACCTGCGGAAATCCTAATCCGGGAGTGAGTGTACCTGTAACTTTATGTGGACTGGGCTCTTTAGAGCCACAATACAATGCCGAAGGAATTTATCACTGGAGCTTGGTTTTCCCTGGAGATGGACATGTTCCCTGGGATAATAACCCTGTAAAATTCCCAAGGGTTGATTCTTTGGTTACAAATTTTCTATACACACTGGTATGTGGCACCACCTCTGTAAACGAGCTCACACAAAATGCAGCATATGATATTTATCCAAACCCTGCCAGCACCGAAGTTTATATCAGGTCTTCATCGTCTATTGGAGACATTTATATTTATGACATTGCAGGCAGAGTAATAGCGCATGCAAATGCTGCAGGCAATAAGACATATGAGATCAACACTTCTCAATTGGCTAAGGGAATGTATGTAATGCGGATATACGATGGGCAAGATCATTTACCTTTTACCAAGAAATTAACCATTGAATAATAACGCTCCCAGTCTCTTAATAGTACAGCGATTCCAGACGGAGATATTGAACAATAAAGCACCTGCAAAAAACAGGTGCTTTATTATAATAGCTCCCCTTTAAGGGTGGGTGTTACCATACGTATTGTTTCTTGTTCAGCAACATGGCTTCTCCGGCAATGGTTTGCTCGCCGCTTTTTACATCATACACGGCACATTCATAAAGAATGCGGTTCTTTTCGAGGAAAATTTCCTTCACTTTTACTACCGCTTCATATTCAGTATCTACAAACATGGGCTTTAGCCATTTGATGTTCTGGCTCATGTAAACATGCCCGTCAGCATACCATAATGCACCAAAGATTTTGGTAAAAACGCTGGCGCCCAGGAAACCATGAATAATATTGCGCCCGAACATGCTGTTTTTACCAGCCACCGGGTCAATATGCAGTGGATTAACATCGCCGCTTACGCGTGCATAAGTATCTACATCATCCTGTGTGTAGCTGAATTTATGACGGAACTCGTCTCCAATTTTTAGCATATAAATATTTTTAGACGGCGCAAAGTAATAGAATTTATGCCTGAATCTTCCTAAAATGATAGAAAAGTCCTTTATCTCCTGATTAATATCATAGAAAAATCAAACACTTGATATTCAATTATTTAATAATTTTGCAGCATTAAATAAGTGTTGCTAATGAATATCTAACAAAGTTTTCACAATTGCTTAATATTTGCGGCTTATCTTTGCGCCGCTAAAAGGTAGGTAAATGGCAAGGTTCAGCCATCTAAAAAAGTGGACAAATGCAGTTTATTACTTGAGTAATGAATTGCAATATAGTTAAAAATCCTTTTCGCCAAACAAATCGACATAAATTTTTTAACGCATAAAAATTAATATTATGACTAACAACAAGAGCAACAACATTATGGAAAACATAGTGGATGCTCAAAAACAAGTAGTGGATACTATAGTGGAAAACACTAAAAAGATCACTAACGGTAATTCTGCATTGACTGACAACATCCAGAAGGGTACTGAATGGTACAAAAACTTCCTGGAAGATCAGAAGACCATTTTTTCTAAAACAACAGAAAAAGCTACTACAGCTACCGATACTGCTAAAGAAAATGTTTCTAAAATGAATGAGTTCTACCAAAACTGGTTCAACACTCAAATGAACACTACCAAACAAATGTGGGAAATGAGCCAGAACTGGATGAAAAACAATACTACCACGTCTGCCAACATGGATCCTATGAGCCAGTGGAACAATATGACGAACCAGTGGAATGCATGGACAAACAATATGAATCAAAGCAATAACTGGATGAACCAGTTTAACCAGATGCAAAGCAAAATGCAGAACATGAATCCTTTCAGCCAGGATACATGGAAAGGTGCTTCTGAGAATTTTACAAACATGTTCAGTCAATACAATGAGATCCTGAACAATACTTTTACTAACTGGCAGAAAAATTTCGAATCAGGAACAGTTCAGGATGCTTACCGTAACATGGTTAATACTGCTGAAGGTTTTTCCCGTTTCTCTGAAATGATGGCTCCTATCTTTAAATCTATCCAGGAAAATACTTTCACTGCTGATATGATGAAGAAATTTGCTGATCCTGCACAGTACAAAGAAATGATGGATAAATATTTCGGTTTTATGCCGGAAGGTTCACGTCAGTACATACAGAACATGACCGATATGATGAGCAATGCTGCAAAGCAAATGAGTCAGAGCGGTATGGGTGGTTTTCAGCAAATGCGCGGCATGATGAACAATATGCCTGGCTTTAATGCATCTGAAGCATTTTCTAATGTTATGAATGGTTACAACACCTTCAATGATATGATGAACAATGCATTTGCTCCACTTACTAAAATGATGACGCCTAACCAGTATACTAAGGCTATATCTGAGTGGAACGATATTTCTAAACGCGTTACTGTTTATAATATTAAGAATGCTGAGTTGCAGTATATGATCTATACCCAGGGTTCGAAAGTAATGGACAAACTGGCTGAGAATATTGCTGAAAAAATTAAAAGTGGTGTGGAAATCAACAGCATGATGGCTCTTTACCAGGAGTGGTTGAATATCAGCGATAAATCATTCGTTTCATTATTTGAAGGCGAAGAATATAGCAAACTGATGGCTGAAGTTAGCTCTATGCAACTGACTATCCGCAAGGATATTGAAAAGCAAATGGAAAAATCTATGTCAGGTCTTCCGGTTGCAACACGTAGCGAAATGGATGAAATATACAAGACCATCTATGATCTGAAAAAACAAGTTCGCCAATTAGAAAAAATGCTGGAAATTGACTCTGAAGTAAGTGCTGAAACAGAAGAAAAACCCGCTGCTAAGAAAGCTAAAAAAGCATAAGTACATTCAAACATAATAAATGAAAAGGGCTGAGCAATCGGCCCTTTTTTTATGTAAAGATTTGCCAACTTTTAAAAAGCTGAAAAATCGGCCCTGAGCATTCTCCAATTGCCGTGCATATCCTTCTTAACTTCTACATTTTTATAGCCATCTTCCTCAAATACACTCCTGCTTGCCTGAGCATAATCCCTGTGCAATTCGCAATAGATACTGCCAGACGGGCTTAAATGTGACTTCCCGAATTTTGCGATGGCTTTATAAAACTGTAAAGGATCATCATTTGTTACAAAAAGTGCCTGCGAAGGCTCATGATCCCTGACATTGGTATGAAGGCTCTCTCTTTCCTGCGTAGTAATATATGGCGGGTTAGAAACAATGATATCATATTTGCCCAGCTTACCCCATTCAGATTCATCCAAAAAATCCATTTGTATAAACCCTATTTGGGCAGCCAGGTTTTCTGCATTTTCTGTTGCCACACTAATAGCACCTTTGCTAATATCGCATGTGCTTATGTTTGCAGAAGGCAAAGCCAGTTTTAATGAAATGGGTATGCAGCCCGAACCCGTGCCAATATCCATTATGGATATTTCCTCATTTTTACCTTTCCATTCATCTATTATCCATTGCACTAATTCCTCTGTCTCAGGTCGGGGTATGAGCACGTTTTCGTTTACAACATACTTTCTGCCCATAAACCATGCTAAACCTATAACATACTGCAAGGGTCTGCCCTTGAGTAAATCGGTTAACATCCCGTCAAATTGTTCCTGTTGGGGTATGGTAAACTCCTTGTCCTTATCCATCAATCGCTGAATTTTATCCAATCCGGTGATGTGCAACATAAGTTCATGGGCAATGGCAGAGGCCTCATGCGCATCGTATAAGGATTGCAGTTTATTTACTGACTCATAAAATGCCTGGTTGAATGTGAGCATGAATACTAAATCCTTGATCGTTTAGGATGCTGATAAGTACTGAAAAAACGAACTAATTCTATTTCCCTTTTCAGGGTTTTGCATCGGTAGATAAGAATAATCCTTTTGTGTATAACTACCTGTCGCAGACTTGCTCTTTTATTAGTTAGCCCGCCGCTAAGTGGCTGCAATGAAAGGGCTGTAAGCTTTCTTAATACAGCATTAACAAAATTTTTCACTTCTTTTTCAGACCACTCTTTTTCAAGATACTCTATATTATTCTTGTAAGTTTCCAGAGCAAGCACAGACCATGTTATCTTGTAAACCATTTGCTGTACTTTTTCATAACAATTTCATGGGGTATACCTTTGCCTTTATCCAATTCTGATAAAGCCCCATCAATCTCCGCTTGTACTTTTGGGGGTAATGTATCCCACCAGTCTTCTTGCTGTTCTGTTTCGAGCATAGCGTGGAGCATCCTTACTGTCTTGTCATCGGCCAAGTCAACGTATTTTTTAACTTCCTTACGCATTACTTTAATAGCGGCAGAATCCATATAAACACTCTTTTTACAAAAATAATTATTTTCTGTGATTCATTATTTGCATTATTAAATATCCCTTATTTATTATGTGCCATTAATCGATTTAGGGCTTTTCCGTTTCCCTTATTAACTTCACCCATTATAAATCACAGGTCATAGATCACAAATCATACATAAAGCGTTGTTTTGAGCTTGCCCAGCGGGCAAAAGGCTACACAGCACCCAATCCCATGGTTGGGGCTGTCCTGGTTTGTAATGGACAGATAATAGGAGAGGGCTGGCATCAACATTACGGCGCTGCCCATGCAGAAGTGAATTGCCTGTCTTCGGTACCGGAAACAGACCGCCACCTGATCCCGGAAAGCAGCATGTATGTCAACCTGGAGCCTTGCGCCCACTATGGCATGACCCCACCCTGTGCCCTAAGACTGGTTGAGGAAAGAGTAAAGAAAGTTGTTATTTCCAATACCGATCCCTTTGAGAAAGTAAGTGGTCTGGGCTTACAAATACTAAAAGAGGCAGGAATAGAAGTAGAAAAAGACATACTGGAACAGAAGGGTTTGTGGCTGAACCGCCGTTTCTTTTGTTTTCACCAACAAATGCGGCCTTATATAATTTTGAAATGGGCGCAAAGTAAAGATGGCTATTTTGCACCATCAGACAGAAGCCCTTTTCGCATAACAAATAAAGGCAGCCAGGAGCTATCACATAAATGGCGAACAG
>CAIYVS010000605.1 GCA_903929655.1 uncultured Bacteroidota bacterium
AAAGCCCATATTTGGAAAATATAAAACAGGCTTTATTGTTAAAGAAAACAATAGCCAATGGTAAGCCGGCGATAGATTTTGATATTGTTACCCCGGAAGGAAAAAAAATGAAATTGTCGGAGCTTAAAGGTAATGTGGTATATATCGATTTTTGGTCAAGCAGTTGTGTGCCTTGTCTTGCAGAAATGCCGGATGCTAAAAAAGTAAGGGATCACTTTACTGATAAACCGGTTAAATTTGTTTACGTATCGCTTGACCAGGATGAGGCTAGTTGGGAAAAGGCTATTAAACACTACAGTGTAGGTGGTATTAATATGCGTGTTGATAAGCGATACGAATCTGAAACGGTAAAAAAATACGGCGTTTATGGCACCCCTTCACACTTCCTGGTGGATAAGGAAGGAAGATTTGCCAGTACAGATGATCTTGCCCGACCAGGTAATGCCGAAAAGCTTATAGGGCAAATAGAAAAGCTGCTGGAATAGATACGAAAAGTCAACAAATGTAAAAAGTAGAACGGAATGTAAATAGTGTATACGGGATGTCCTTTGGGGCATCCCGTAGTGCGTCGAACTTTTAATGCAATCCCATTTCACCAAGGTATCTTTCTGCATCCAGTGCTGCCATACAGCCGCTGCCTGCAGCCGTTACCGCCTGTCGGTATATTTTATCCTGTACATCACCGCAGGCAAAAACACCTGGCAGATTTGTTTTGGATGAACCTGCTTTTGTGATGAGGTAGCCCTGGTCGTCCATATCTAATACTCCACTAAACAGGGATGAATTAGGCTGATGGCCAATAGCTACGAAAAAGGCTTTTACCGGCACAATGCTTTCTTCTTTGGTAGCATGGTTAAGTATTTTTATACTATTCACTGTTTTTTCACCTAATACTTCCAGTGTTTCGGAGTTCCAGTATACTTTAATATTGGGTGTCTTTAAAACGCGCTCCTGCATTACTTTACTGGCGCGCATTTCTGAGCGGCGTACCAGCATATGCACATTAGTGCAAAGTTTAGAAAGATAGAGTGCTTCTTCGCAGGCAGTATCACCGGCACCCACTATGGCTACTTCCTGGTTCTTAAAGAAAAAGCCATCACAAACTGCACAGGCGGAAACGCCGTAACCATTGAAATGTTGTTCTGATTCCAGTCCCAGCCATTTTGCAGATGCACCTGTGGCTATGATGACAGCGTCAGCCTCTATCCATTTTTCTTCGTCAATTTCCACCCTGTAGGGGCGTTTTGAGAAATCTATTTTGCTGGCGAGCCCCCAGCGTATGTCTGCGCCCATACGTTGTGCCTGTTGTTCAAAATCCACCATCATCTGAGGCCCCATAATACCATTAGGATAACCGGGATAATTCTCAACTTCGGTAGTAATGGTTAGCTGGCCGCCCGGTTGCAGGCCCTGGTATAAAACAGGTTTCAGATTGGCGCGGGATGCATAGATAGCTGCGGTATATCCTGCTGGGCCGGAGCCTATTATTAAACAGTGTACTTTTTCAATCTCTGACATGATATTTCTTCTAAAAGGCAATTAATTAATCCTGTAAAAATGCGAAAGAATTATGGATACAACAAAAAGAAAGCATTCATATATAGTTATAGGGCAATAAGAAACGGATAAATGAAAATTATTTTACAACTAAAGTGTCGAAAGAGCTGCCATAGCCTGCCCAAACACCTAAAGCACCATTACTTATATTGCTGACAACATTTATAGGCGAGGAAAAAGGATTACCAACTGCCCGCTGGGCAAAAGCATAGGTATTCCAGAAATTGTAGACACCATGATCTATCATGCACCATTTCAATACCACAGTATCTCCCGGAAATAAATACCTGAGTGAGTCTACATTTGCATTCACAATATCATTATAACCCATAGCTATGCCGATATCAGGGACTTTATTGCCATTTATCACCTGATCATTAAATACATTATTGCCGGGGTAAAAAGCATCGTGGTTTCGTTTGGTATAATATCGTACATAGTTACCGGGTGTATCCGGGTCGTTATAGTTCACATATAATTGCATGGCGCCGGGTGGAATTTTGGGGTTTGCATTGGTAGTAGGTTGCACCCACATGGAGTCTACAGGTTTTGGGTTGGGTATTTTAGTAAAGGCCGTATAAGTTTGGCCATTATAAATGATGCTTAATGTGTAAAAATGGTTTACCTGTCCAAACAGGATATTTTTAAAATTAAGGCCACCTGTAGTATCCACTGTATAAAAATAGTATTTGTTGTTGGTGCCTGTATCAATGGAATATTCTTTGAGCTTAATAGTTTGGCGGCCATCTGTTACCTGTACAGTGGCGCCATGTACAAAACTGTTTTGTACGGTGCTGAGATCGATGGTGGAGAAAAAGCCTAAGCTGCTGGTAAGGATAACAACCGGTGGCAGGTTGGTTTCAATTTCTGCATCAACAACAAGCTGTGCTGCCCCGGTAGTGATGTTGAGGTTGATCTGTTTTTCGCAGGAGTATAGCCCCAGGCAAAAAAACATGAGCGCAAAGGTGCAAAGACGCAGAGTTTGTGATGTCATACTTAAGACGCAAATTTAGGGCAAATGCCATTAATTAATTGGCATATTTGCCATCCTGAGCATACATAACGGGAAGTAGCTTATGATATTTTTCAAAATAGTCATAATTTTCTTTTAGCGTTGCCCAGAATTTTTGTTTTTCCACGTCCCTTCCATATTCCCGGCTCAGGTAGTTCATTGCAGGCCGGGTGAAACGTGTAGGGTAGATATGCACCGGTATATAGTTCTCCCCGTTTAGTTTGGCATTGAGGCACACAACATAAAGCTCCTGCATGATCTCATTGGTCATGGGCATGCAACCTATGGTAACACAACCACCATGTATATAAATATTGCCTCCTAGTTTTATGTCACCTCCCAGCACGGAGTCTGAATAATTGGGGTAATTGATGAGAAGCGAGAGGTAATATTCGCTTTTAGGATTGAATTCTTCTATAAAATAAAAACCTTCAGGTACCTGGCGGTCGCCTTCCCAGCGCTTAGGTCCCAATATGCCGGATAGTGCACATATATGATAGATTTTTACAAGCTTGTATGGCATGGTATCATCATTGCGTGCCCAGAGTTCCATTTCGTTTTGAGACTTAAAAGCTCTTAGGTAAATATCTTTGGGAGGGTAGCTGAGGCCTCGTTTTTCGAAATACTTGTTAAGCGTGTCATCGCAATGAGTACAGGCCAGGGAAACACGGGAGCATGAAAGCTGTAAAGCCCGGAATTTCTGTGTATCATCCTGGGCATAAGATGCCAGGTATATTGTGCAGGCAACAAAGACAAATAGGATACTCCGCAGTATTTGCATGTATCCAAAGATATTAATAATAAGATAAACGTTTTCTTAAAAATT
>CAIYVS010000606.1 GCA_903929655.1 uncultured Bacteroidota bacterium
AGATATTCCGCCGGGTAATTATAATCTGACGATTGAAGGGAAGAGCGGACCTATGAGGGTTGACAGAATTATTATTGACCCTAAAATGCGGAATGCGTATTATATTCTTGTTAATGTAGGCACGCTGCATTTTCAATATGAGGACGATCCGAATAAGCCTGTTGATGAATTTACTGCTATTGTGATACAACGTGTGGAATCAGGTGGTAAACAGATAAAGCAAAAATGCAGTATGGACCTGGAATATGAACCGGGCAATTATTTTATTGAAATCAATACGCTTCCTGTAACACGAAGGAATACGGATGTAGAGTTTGGCAGCCAAAGTATCATCAACATTCCTGAGCCCGGATGGGTTCAATTCACCAATACGAATAATATGGGTAAGATATCTTTGTATACTCCATTAGGTGATAAGTTTGCACGTTTTTATGGAATGGAAGTGAGTGGGAGATCTCTTGAAAGCCAGAAATTGAAGTTGCAGCCGGGTACTTACCGGGTACATTATATGAAGGATCCCAATATTAAATTTTCGAACGAGGCCACTATGATTTTCCAGGTGAAGAGCGGCCAGGTGACGGATGTGGAACTGAAATAAATAGTCGTTTTTTTATTTTTTCCGGATGCAGGATATTATCATCAAACTTGTAAGGTATACATCTCCTGAATATGCTGAGATATGGGAATTGCGGGAGGAGATACTGCGCAAGCCTTTGGGTTTATCGTTAAGGAACGAGGACCTGAGTGATGATGCAAAAGACGCAATTTTTATTGCTATGCATGAGGATAAAGTGATAGGTTGTGTGATGATGCACCCCATAGAGGAAAATTGCATTAAACTAAGACAGATGGCTGTTTATGATGTATGGCAGGGAAAGGGTATGGGGCAATTGCTGGTGAAGGCGGCCGAAAATTTTTCGTGGGAGGAGGCTTATGATAAAATAGTTCTTCATGCGCGGCAACATGCTATCGGGTTTTACCTGAAGATGGGTTATGAGCTAAGAAGTGAGGTATTTACGGAAGTAAATATTCCCCATGTTGTGATGGAGAAGTTGAGGCCTGTTGATTCAAGACTTGTTTAGGATTCCCCGACCTTAGAGGCCGGGGCAAATATGTACAAATTAACTTTCAGCAATTGTATTTTCAAACACGTGGTGTACGCCATTGATGTTGTTGCGTTGTTCCTGTGTTTCTTTTGCGGCTTTTATAAAGGCTACAAATAATGGGTGCGGATTCTCTACTGTGCTTTTATATTCGGGGTGAAACTGAACGCCAACAAAGAATGGGTGCGTTGGAATTTCCACGATCTCAACGAGGCCTGTTTTTGGATTTTTTCCTACCGGTATCATGCCTGCTTTTTCGAAAGTGTCGAGGTATTCGTTGTTGAATTCGTAGCGGTGGCGATGGCGTTCTGTAATATTTGTTTTGCTGTAAATGCTTGCCGTTTTGCTATCGCTGTTGACTTGGCATTCATATGAACCGAGGCGCATCGTGCCTCCCTTTTGAGTAACCGCTTTCTGTTCTTCCATCATGCAGATAACTGCATTGTGGGTATCGGGGTTCATTTCTGTGGAATGTGCTGTACCCATACCGAGAACATTGCGGGCAAATTCAACACATGCCATTTGCATGCCCAGGCAGATACCGAAAAAAGGTATATTGTTCAGACGGGCATAACGTATGGATTCTATTTTGCCTTCTATGCCACGACTGCCAAAGCCGGGTGCAACTAATATTGCATCAAGGTTATGGAGTTTTTCAAGTGCATTCTCGGGGGTAAGATATTCGGAATGTATGTTGCGTACTTCTACCTTACATTCGTTCATGGCGCCGGCATGTATCAGTGCTTCCAGGATAGATTTATAGGCATCCTGGAGTTCTACGTATTTGCCGATGAGGCCAATAATTACTTTTGATTTCGGATAACGGAGTTTATTTAGAAACTCTTTCCATTTGGCAAGAGTAGGTTCTGTGCCGAGCGGCATTTCTAATTTTTGCAGGCAGATAACATCGAGTTTCTCGCGCATCATTTCGAGCGGCACGCCGTAGATGGTATCTGCGTCGAGGGCTTCTATTACTGCGTCTTGTTTTACGTTGCAGAAAAGTGCGATCTTATTTTTCAGTTCTTTATATAGTGGTTCTTCGGTTCTGCATACCAATACGTCGGGGTTAAGTCCATGCTCACTCATCATCTTTACAGAGTGCTGAGTGGGTTTTGTTTTCATTCTTCCACTGCCAGTTTCCTCAAAGTGATATTCTGATCGCGCATTATTTTGAAAGCATCAAAAGAAAGTAGATGGTGGCAAGATTTGAACCACGGACACCCAGAT
>CAIYVS010000607.1 GCA_903929655.1 uncultured Bacteroidota bacterium
CCACGAAACATTAAATTTGCCATTGGTAACATGTACCGTATGGGCTGGAATTATTAACCAGGTTTACTGAAAAATTACCTGCTGCATTCCTTGATAAAGCCGTATCAACCACTACTGAACCTGACCTGCCAGTGTATTGCTTGGCACCATCACTGTAATTAATACCTGCATTCTTGTTAATGGAATCAATACTATAGGTGCCTGTGCTGTTGTTGTAATTGCTTAAAAGTATATAAAAGGTTTTCTGGCCGGATCCGGTGCCATCGTATGCCTCGATCAATAATGTACTGCCGGAATCTGCAGGAACAATGGTTGATGCTACAAAAGAGCTGCCATCTATTGTTGCACTTAGTGTGCTAAGGGGATTGCTGCTGCTTTTGGAACAAGCGGTAAATACTAAGCAGGAGACTGTAAATAAGAATGAAGCAAGAAATACTTTTTTCATGTTTTTCATGAATTTTAGTAAAAATAGTGCTTTAGTTATTAAAATGAGTAGTTAAGCCACTAATCCGAGGGTGAGGCAAACGCTATTGTTTTATGTTCATTTATCTCATTTGGACCTGCTTTAACTTTATAAAGTCAGGCGCATGTTAAAAACAAATATGTTATTGGCTTCCCAGCTTAATTGTCACATAAATATTAGTTTTAACGCTGACAAATTAATTTTTTCTAAAAGATAGTATCATGGCTTTTAAGGAGCTTTGGTATAGTAATATTTTCGATAGAACTATGAAAGCTGCATCGTCCCCGAAATCTAATAATAGCGATAAGAAAGCTGTAATTGAAGTGAAAGCAGAAAAGCCTGCAGGAAGCAGAAACTATTTTTGGCTTTTGATCAATTTCTGGATTTTTATTCCTGCTATTATATACTTTAAACTGGTTGACAAGTATGCCGTTAATTTTCCTTACATGGATGATTATAATGCTATCCTGGAATTTCTGTCGAAGTTTAAAATTGCGTCATTTGCAGATAAATTCTTTTTATTGTTCAGCCAGCACGGGGATCACCGTATTTTTCATTCCAGGGTGATCTATGTTATCTATTATTACCTGTTCGGAAGGATCAATTTCAGGAGTATCATTTTTATTGGCAACCTGCAACTGGTCGTTATTTTTATTTTGCTTGTTCTTTTTATAAGGAAGGCGATACCAAAATACTGGAACCTAGCAAGCCTTATTGTTGGTTTTTGCATTTTTGACCCGAGCAGTTATGAAAATGCCGATTTTGCTATGTGTGGTGTGCAGAACTATGGTCTCATTATGCTGTTTTTATTAAGCCTGTTTTTTTACAATAAGGTTGGCACCAAATTTCTTATTGCAGGTGCAATTTTTGAAGCTGTCTGTATTTTTTCGAGCGGCAATGGTTTGATATGTGCCATATGCCTTACTTTATTTTTATTATTAAAGAAGGAAAACAGAAAAGCGATCATCAGCGCTGCTATACTGGCGGTATGCGGTGGTCTGTATTACCTGCATTATGTTAAGTCAGATCCCCTGGGTGGTACTCACGGTGGTTTTGAACTGAGCCGGAACATTAAGTTTTTACTGCATATGCTTGGCAGTCATTTTTCTTACGAGAGCGGCATACCAATTGGTATTGGTGTTTTGATCGCCTTGTTGGTGCTGATGCCTATTAGCATTAAAAACATCAAAAATATCAGTAAGCTGCAAGTGAATATTAAGGAAAATACATTGCCTTTTCTTTGTGTGCTGGCTGCGGTATTGGGCACTATGTTCACCATTTCCATGTTCAGAAGTAACCTGGCGATGGGCGAACTGGGTTCTTACTCAAGCCGCTATCTTATTAATTCTCACCTGTTAATTGCCATACTTTTTGTGTTTCTGTGGTTAAAGTTTGAAGGGAAAAAGTCTTTCTGGTATGTGTCTGTTGTCGCTACTCTTTTATTATTGTATGCATATAATGGCAACTATGAATACGGCGAGCGTTGTATGGATATGACCCAAAAAAGACTGGAAAACCTGCCTTATTTCTTTGGCGACCATTCGCCTGCATCGAACGCAACTGCAAAGGCAATAGAGGAAGAAGCATGCCGCCTGGATATTTATTGTATTAAGGACGAACGCTGAGTTTTTAGGGTAATACCAATTATTCCCAGCTTGAAAACTGGAGCTATTGTTTCTCAGTAAACTGTCGATTTTAGTTTTGATTTTTTTTAGTATCAGATAGTTATATGCCTGTGAGGGTAATGTGGATTTGTTTCTCATTTTGTCAGGGAGTGGGCAATTGCTTACGCTGAGTGTTGTGTAGGGCGGGGTTCTCTATTGATCGCATAGTTTATGCAGTGCTTCTTTATGCTGCAAGGCTGTTTTATAACCTGCCTCAAAAATGGCATCTGCATTTTTAACATCGTACATACTGAAGGAATTTACCGGGGTTTCTATAAATACATCGCATCTATGGGCTTTTGAATAAACAGCATGTGCCGTAGCCAGAAGAAAGCAGCGTTCTATGATATTAAAGGTACCGATAACAGAGTTTTTGCCAATACCTTTTTCCAGTTTATTAACATATGAGCCTATAATGACATCGCAGATATTCTCTAAAGGTTCTATCGGAAAATTGTTGAGTAAACCTCCATCTACCAGTATTCTCTCCCCAATGGTAACAGGTGCGAATATTACCGGGAGTGATGCTGAGGCAATTATTTGCTGAAAGAGTTTTCCTTCTGAGAATATAACGGATTCGCCTTTATTAAGGTCGGTAGCCGCTACAAACAGTTTGATCTTTAATGCTTCGAAACTATCTTCTGTAATGGCATCTTTCAGGACTTTTTCGAAAGCCTGCATGGAAAAAAAGCCCGGTTTCTTCCATATCATATTACTCCAGCCAAAGTAACTGTTGTTTTTTACCATATGCAGAATTTCTGTGGGAGTTTTTCCTGCTGCATATAATGCACCTGCAATTGCACCTGCGCTGGTGCCAGAAATGGCATATGGTTTGATGTTGAGCTCTTCGAGATATTCCAATATTCCAAGATGTGCAAAGCCCCTTGCACCACCACCAGATAAAACATAGCCGAATTTTTTCATTGTTAGTTTTTAAATAAAGAGCTTTGGAAGCAGATTAAATGCCGGAATACTTGTGTAAGGTATGCATCTCATTACCCAATAAGTATGATGGGGGTCACCCTGGTGATGATTGTGGTTATTTGCGTGATTACTTTGATGTTAACTCAGGAATTTTAAATGTCATTCCGGGAATGGAGAGTTATTTGATATGTTTTGGGGGACAGCCGGAATAAGAGAATCCGGGCGGCGAAAGTCTTCTTTAAAGTTTACATTGGAGAGGTAGCTTAATTACCAATCTCTTTTCAACAATATGCTGCGGCATGTGAAATAATATATTATGGCCCAGGCTATGCTTGCTATGACATATGAGGCAATTGGTTGTGGCCCTTGTTTTATCATTGCCCTGGCCATTTCGAAAAGCGGGAAGGGCAGCAGCTCGCTACCGGACTGGAGAGGCA
Source organism: uncultured Bacteroidota bacterium (assembly GCA_903929655.1). Classification (GTDB taxonomy): domain Bacteria; phylum Bacteroidota; class Bacteroidia; order Chitinophagales; family Chitinophagaceae; genus JABDGU01. Next base: position 3,489 of record CAIYVS010000607.1, read on the forward strand.
GATAATTGCCGATATTCCAATCATGGCTGGTATAGTTTAATATACCTGTTAAAATGTTTTTAATAACGAAAATATACAATAAAAACATACCTATCGATAAGCCGCTGCGGCGTATCAGTATGCCAGCAAGCAAAGCAAAGCTTAAGTAATTAATAGTAAAGAGAAAGAAATAAAAAACCTTTTCTGTACCATTGAACATTGCGTTGAAAGATCCCGAGTTGGCATAACCGAAAATTGCCCCGACTATGAAAACATACAGGGTGGCAGCAAGGCTAAGCATAATAAGGAGCAAAACCTTGGCATGAAAAAACTGTAAGCGGCTCCATCCGTCTATCACATTTTGCCTGTGGGTGCGAAAAGTGAATTCGTTAGTAGTGATAATAATTACGAGAATGGAAAGTAAAACAACAAACAAGGTTGCCCAGAAACCAACATTGCTCCATACGGCAGGGAAAGAATAAGAGGGATTAAATATGTTGACGCCCTTTGCCCCCATATTGATCATACCTTCGATAATGCAGTAATTCCACAAGGGCAGCAATACGATAAAGAAGGATATCAATATCCAACAGGTCTTGTAGCGTTTCAGTTTCAGCCATTCTATTGCAAGTAATGAGGTCATATTATTTTCAGTTAGTGAGTTCCATGAACCGGGTTTCGAGGCTTTTCTTTTTCAGGACCAGGTGTGATAATACGATCCCTTTGTCCATACAGTAACGGTTAATATCTGATGCTTTCATTTCGGCCACGCATTTCAGCAATAGCAAGTCATTTACATGTTGTATGCTATTGATGCCGTTCATGGATCGCAGGACGTTTTGCAGAGCATCCATATCTGCGGCTTTTACTTCCAATATATCATCACTGCGCAGCACGTTATCAACCGGGCCGTGCAGCAGCAGTTCTCCCTTTTTTAATATGGCAACATGGGTGCAAACTTTTTCCACCTCGTCCAGCAGGTGGCTGGCCATGATGATAGTAATGCCTTCACTGTTCAGCATGCGTATCAGTTCCCGCATTTCGGCAATGCCTGAGGGGTCGAGGCCATTGGTAGGTTCATCAAATACCAGCACCCTGGGGCCGCCCAGCAATGCCGCCGCTATGGCCAGGCGCTGCTTCATGCCCAGCGAATAGGTTTGGAACTTACTGTCCTTCCTTTGCAGCAGGCCTGTTTTTTCCAGCACCCTTATTCTGTCATCAATGCCGTGCTGTTTAATGGAGGCTGAAATGCCAAGATTGTCGAATGCAGACATGTAATGGTAAAAGTTGGGTGTTTCCAGCAAGGAGCCAATTTGCCTGCGCGCCTGTACCGCATCCATGCCGCCGAACCAGCTATAATGCCCGCCAAGGGGGACAATGATATCGAGAATAATGCCGAGCAAGGTAGTTTTGCCACTGCCATTAGGGCCGAGGATGCCAAATACCGAACCTACAGGCACATCAAAAGAAACATTTTTCAGGGCCTGCACCTGGCTATAGTTTTTCGATATGTTTTGAACACTCAGGACGGGCTCCATAAAATAATTTGTATAAATGTAAACTACCTGCTGCGAAAAACAAAGATGTCGGAGAGAATTTTAAAAATGCAAGATATCCACATTCAAATTTCCGGTTTATTCCGGTTATTTCCGATTTTTTTCTGGTGGTGGAAATTTGAAACCCTTTACTGTAAAGGGTTTTTATATATTCTTCCGCTTTTTGCGGAAAAATAATTTTTAAGAAAATGTGGATAGAGGTTTTAATGCAAAGACGCAAAGTCGCAAAGAAAAACAGACTTAATTGATTAATATTTCAAAGAGCTTTTGGTAATTTGTTTTCTGCCAAAATAGCAATGGCAGGAAAACATACTTAGTGGCCGCAAATTGCGTGCCAGTAAGGGTGAAATGTGGATATGTTTGATCAGAATTTTCAGGATTTCAGAATTTTCAAGACGGGCATATTGTCAGCGCTGCGGGTTGTTGGTATCGCTGGCACACAGGGCGGTACTATATACGCAACGGCGAGGCTGATGGAAGACGAACAATTGTGCAAAACTTAATGAAATAATATTTAAATTTGTGTTGGAAAAACTTCAATTATGGATGCTTCGGTATTGATGGCGCAATTATCATTACTTCCTGATAATTTAAAAGAGGAGGTGGCTGATTTTATTGGGTTCTTACAGCAGAAATCCAAAGCAAATAAAGAACCTCTGAAAATAAAGGAACGTAAATTCGGTTATGGCAAAGGCTCTTTTGAAATGGCCCCGGATTTTGATGAACCAATGGACGAATTCAAAGATTACATGTAATGAATTATATATTGGATACTCATGCCTTTATCTGGTTCATTGAGGGGGATGAAACACTGCCTGAAAATACGAGGAATGAAATTGTACATATTGATAACAATTGTTTTCTTAGTATTGCCAGCCTTTGGGAAATTGCTATTAAGTCTGCCAATGGTAAATTAAAACTAAAAGTACCGTTCAATAAAATAGCCGACTTTCTTTCAGGTACTGATATAAAACTTCTACCTATAGAATTTGAACATCTCCTCACTCTTATAAATCTTGAATTTATTCACAGAGATCCATTTGACAGGATAATTGTTGCCCAGGCGATAAGGAGCAACTATACTTTAATTACAAAAGACCGGATTTTATCTGATTATCCGCTTAAATGTCTTTGGTAAATAAATTATAAAATCAGCCTCAATTCCATCTGTATGTTTACTGCCAAAGTGTTGGTATCGCCGGCACACAGGGCTGCCCTACATACGAAACAACAGCCAGGCAGCGAAGATCAACAGGGGCGAAATGCTTATTTGCGATGAGGCTCAATGAATATCTGCTTAATTCTCGGGTATTTTTCCTGGATCGTTTTAATGATCCTTTCAATGGCTTCCGTTATTTGTTGAGTATTCAGGTCGTCTTTGAAAACGGTGATGAGTTGCAGAATGACGTCATCAGGTGCCAGGTAGGTAGAAAAATGGTCTTTCACTTTTATTACGGTTACGTCAGCTTCCACAATGTCTAGGATATTACGTAGTATTTTTTTACTCGGAGCTTCGCCTAATAGCAGGCTCCGGCTTTCGCGTACCAATATTAAGGATATGCTGATGAGCAGCGCGCCGATGATGATGGATGCAATGGCATCGTAGCTGGGGTTGTTGAATAAATGTGCGATATATATGCCAATAAAAGCAACGAAAAGGCCGGCAAGGTCGCCCATGTCGCCAAGCAGCACAATAAATATGGCGGGGTCTTTACTTTGTCTTATGGCCTTCCAGAATGATATATCGCCTCTTTGTTTGTTGAAAACTTTTAATGATGCAGACCCTGAAATTATTGTAAATACGGCCCCGATGGCGAGGACCAGGTAATTCCAGCCCAGGTGTGAGAGTGCAGTATGTTTGCGGAATCGTGCTATGCCTTCATATAATGAGATGCAGCCGCCCATACTGAACATAGTAAGCGACACGATGAATGACCAGAAATACAGCTCCCTGCCATAGCCAAAAGGGCGCATCTCATCTGCTTTTTGTTTGCTTTTTCTTATTCCCCAAAGCAATAGCAACTGGCTTATACAATCTATAACGGAATGGACGCCTTCGGAAGCCATTGCCGAACTGCGGGTAATAGTTGCCACAATGAATTTTGTAACAGCTATCAGCATGTCTGACACTAATGCAATATAGATGACCGTCTTAGATCTCATTACTTAAAACTAGTTCTATTATGGTTCGTTTGTCTCATGGCATTACAAATATAAATAGTGTAGCTAAAAGGGGCAGACATTTAAACTGGCGGGGGATGGGCTTTCATTTTGTCAGGTGGCGTGGTTGCTATTGCTATGCTGCGGTTGGTATTGCTGGCGCACAGGGCTGACCTACATCCCGAACGGCGAGGCTGGGGGCAGACCAACAAAGGCAGAAAAGAAATTTACGAGAAGGAGGCTTTTTGTTTGTAGATTTAATGAGGTCATCGCAAATTTTAAATGATACAGGATACTGAATACGAAAAGTTAACAAAAGAAATAGGGGACAG
>CAIYVS010000608.1 GCA_903929655.1 uncultured Bacteroidota bacterium
CCCTTTTAGTGTTAATTGGTTTGGCATAAAAATATTTTTTAGCGTTGATGATTAGTTTTTGTACCTAGGTTTGTTAAACGGTACAGAAGTATCCTTTTCTCCATTGTCTAAAAGTAACGGAAGTCCTAATGAACCATTTTCTCAACTTTCACGTTTTTTTTTCACCCTTTTTGTTAGTTGATTAATTTTTAATGCCTTCCTGTTTTAAATAATTGTGAAATCAATTAGTCTATTTTCAGAATTGTTTCCAAAATTCTATTTAATTTAATGATTTTTAATCAATTATAAATATTATTTATTTTTAATTAAATATAGTTTGTTAGTTTTCTGTATGATTAATATAATTTGGTCTGCTTTTTGTTTTGCAAAAGGTAATAATACAAAAGAGGAGATGTACGAGAATTTAAAAATCCGTTTAGCGCTAGCAGATGATCATAGATTAATCCGCGAAGGAATAATACAATTGTTGAATTTACAAGGATGTTTCGAAGTCGCTATTTCAGCTTCAGATGGTGTGGAATTATTGACACTGCTAAAAAATACGACTATTTCTGTTGACATATGTATTATCGACATCAACTTGCCAAATTTAAATGGTTATGAGACCATTAAAGAATTAAACCAGGACTGGCCAAAAATAAAGACTATAGCCCTTTCTATGCATAATGATGATTTCAGCGTCATTAAAATGTTGAAGAATGGCGTAAAAGCATTTTTGCTCAAAGATTGCCATCCTGATGATTTGTTTAATACGATTATTAACGTCTATGAACAGGACTTTTTTCCTTCCGAATGGATATTGCAAAATTTTTCACCTGCAAAGAAAAATATAGTCCGTCTCAAAAACAATATTCTGACAGAGCATGAGGAAGAGTTTATTAAACTATGCTGCACTGAGCTAACATACAAGGAGATAGCTGCTAAAATGAATATTGGCAGAAGAACAATAGATAATTACCGGGATTCAGTTTTTCTTAAACTGGAATTATCGTCCAGGGTTGAAATTGTGATCTTCGCTCTGAGAGTTGGTTTAGTATCATTTAAAAATAAACAATTCAAAACCAATTAATTGTATTTATAAGTAGTTAATCTGGACTACAAGCTTTTTAAAATAAACTAAGAGCCTGTTTAAAAATGGTTGAGAATAAAAAATAAAGAGGGCATCGGAAAAAGGAGGATATACATTTTCTTTGAAGTGACTAAACAATAAAGAGATGTATTCAACAGATTTGACCGATACCCGTTGGCAAATTATAAAAAGAACATTGCATTTAGATGAGCGGAAAAGAAAACATTGCCTCCGTAGTATTTGGAATGCGATATTTTATCTGGTCAAAACGGGTTGTCAGTGGCGTATGTTACCTGTAAATTTCCCGAAGTGGCAATTGGTGTATTACTATTATAGGAAATGGGTGAATGGGGAGCATTTTGACTTGCTTTTAGATAATTTGCGCAATAAGGAGCGTGTAAAGCGGGGCCAAAAAGGTAAACCCAGCTTGGGTATAATGGATAGCCAGACAGTAAGATGGGGCAATAACCGGTCATTCAATGGTATTGATGAATAAAAAGGTCAAAGGGATCAAGCGTCATGTGATTGTAGATAAGAATGGATTCCTGATAGCGGTTATGGTAACAGTGGCTAATATCCATGATAGTAAAGCTGTTATGCTATTGATGCGGGTGCTTAAAGACCTGTTTTGCGGATTAAAGCATATTTTGGCTGATGGCGGCTACCGGGGAGATGTTATCAGAGAAGTGGAGCAGAAGTTTGGTTATTGGATACAGGTGGTGATGAGAAGCGATGGAGAAAAGAAAGATTTCAAACCCATACATAAAAGATGGGTCGTGGAAAGAACGTTTGCATGGTTTGATAATGATCGAAGACTTTGTAGAAATTATGAACTTCTGATGGAATCTGCCGAAGAAATGGTCAAATTATCCGCTATAAAAATGTTACTCAACAAATTTTAAACAGGCTCTAATAGTCAACAGATTTATTTTTTAATTGATTGAGAGATATCTCTTGACGGTCACTCTTCTGACGTTACATGTTTTGATAATGCAAAAAGGATATCTCAAAAGTGATTGGGACAATTTTTCTATCGGTGTCGCCTTATATTGTTTATACTTTTAAGCATAACTAAAACATAATACTTTGTTTCATTGCAAGAGCATTAATAGTTAGGACATACATTTACTAGACATATTCTGTAGAGCAGTTCATATTTTTAATGCAATGATGCAAAACGCTTCAAATCGTCTATAAAGTGGTTCGATATTTGTACTAACGGGACTACTAATCCCTTAAGGTGCAACCCTTGAGGGATTTTTATTTTGCGACTGTTTTTTTTGAAATTGGGATGTCTTAAAATATTTCTGGTATATCGTACTCTATCTTTATCATATTAAACTTCGCGTAGCTGAAATCACCCTTTTGTAGCCTCCATAACACTTCAAAACTTGTTGGCACTTTTATACCATTTATCACCTTGTAATTTTCAATTTTTATAACCCATTTTTCCAAATGTTTTTCATCCATATACTTTTCTGATTCCAACTGTGTGATCTCTCCAAGATCATTAATATTTGCAATAAAAAACAGGGAGAGCCCCATATAGTTGAAAATAATCTTAGCTGAATGTGCATCTATTGTTTCCCATTTCAATCTTTCATTTGGCAATAAATTTGTTGAGTACAAAACACTTTCGCCTAGCCATCTCAGTAATTCTCCCTGATTATAATGCGCTCCTTTCTCATCTAAAATATTAATTACCGAAAACAGGGAAACAACAAGCCTTCCCTTATCTTTAATATACATATCGCGGGCTGTAAACATTGATGTAACACCTTTCCATATAAAACCCGGCTTCCCGCAAGTGGCATATTGTTCTCCTTTTATTTTCACCCAAGCCTTATCTAAGCCAGTTTTAAATAGGCCATCATGGGTAATTCTTGCATAACGGATATATGACTGACCTTCTTTTAAAACGTGTTTAAAATAACGCTGTGCGGGTTCTGGTAAACCAATTAATTGTTCATTCCGAAATGTCTTGTCTGAAATATTTCCTGATTGGGAAAACAGTTGCTTTACTTCTTTTTTAAACCGGATCGAGAAAATGAATTTCCCAATAATAAAGCTAATAGCAAGAACTCCGAAAAGAAAAAGTACAATTATCATAATATAGCATGTTTCATTTTTTATATTGGGTCCTAACCTGTGGCAGCAATGCAATAAAAATGATTGCGATAGCAAGAAACATATAGAGCGTATGAGACCAATGGACCGCCTGCAAATAAACCATCTCCATTTGTATCCAGATAATGAGCGCAAAAGCTATATAAAGGCTATAAGTCCAGGCCCAATACATATCCGTGTAAAAATTAAATATTTCGGCTAACCTATATTGTGGCTTTTTTATTAAGGCAATGGCAATGCCTATTGGACAAATACCCAATACGCCGAATAATAGGATGGCGGGAATCATAAAATTATTGAATGGTGAATTTTTCAGAAGACTCAAAGGCATTCCGAATAAGTCGCCAGATGGGGAAATTATCAATACCCCGCCACCAAACATAGCCCCAGATCCAAGAATGACCAATAAAATAATAAGAATATTTCGTGCCGTTTTTGTACCCATAGTTATCGCTTCATAATCCTGAACAATAAACCAATCTTATAATTCAAGTTTCTTCGCCATCTTAAAATTCCCATTAAATCATCCCATATCAGGTTCAACATTTCGCCTGTCGGGACTACTAAAAAGGATACCCAATACCTATATTATACACCAAATTATGGGTCTTCCAACTCGGGTCTTCGATGTTTATTTTATTTAAAACCAAGCGCTCATCTTGTGGCAGCCAGGGCTCATAAACAGGCATACCTATGTCTAATCGGATTATAAATATATCAAAATTGAACCTGAATCCTACACCTGCATCCACAGCAATATCTTTATAAAAATTTGAATTAAAAACACCACCGGGAAAAGCAGGATTGCTATTATAAAGCCAGATATTTCCGGCATCTATAAACAATGCCAGTCCAAATATCTTAGTAATATTTTCCCGTAGTTCTGTATTGAATTCCAATTTAATATCCCCCAATGTTTCTAAATAAGTGGACGACTGGTAAAGTGTATATTCATTAAAAGTACCCGGCCCCACCAACCTGGATGGAAATCCACGAAGATCGCTGTTCCCTCCGGCCCAAAACTGTTTTATGTTAGGTAGCTGCGAGGAATTACCATAAGGAAAACCGGCGTCGATCAATAAGCGGTTAGCAAGCAATAATGTTTTCGAAAACCTCCTGTAATAACGAAAATCAGTTTGCAGTTTTATATACTGTGCATAATTTGAGCCAAAAATAGTTTGAGGATTGGTCTTATGATCTGCATGTTGTGCAAGACCTAAAATATTTCCGGAGAGATCTGCCAGGCCATCAAAATAAAAATTATTCTTTTTTTGCACATCGGAAAGCGTATTACATGTAAACTCATAAGTTGGTCCAATAATAATACCATTGAAAATAAGATTGCCATACAATAGATTTAGCTTATTTGCATTGCCTAAAGTATCTGTCTTTACATAGATAAAATTAAAAGGGTAAAACTGGTGCTCGGTATGTGTATTCCGTTTCCAGTCATATCCATAAGAAAATTTGTAGGAATTAATACGCAAAAGGGTTGATTCAGATTCATAATTATAGGATAGCTTTATAAGCGTTTTGGGCATGAATTGGTTATATGTCTGCACATCAATGAAAGGCACTGCAAAACGAGGAATAGAAAGAGCTGCTTCTGCTCCGAAATTGTATATATTGGGCTGATCAATGATAGTACTATATTGTTTCTCAAATCCGCCATTTATCTTAAAGATAAATTCCTCAGCGCCTTTAAAAGTGTTCCTGTTGTGCCAGCTGATGCTTCCCTCGCTTCCTACCCGGTTGTCATTTTGTGTAAGCGCCCCAATCTCGAACCGTATCGACTTTTTAGGAAACGGAGTAAGGTAATAATAAACATCCAGGGCAGTGTCACCTTCTGGTTCAAAACGGTTTTTCACAAACTTAAAAGTATTTAAATTAACAAGCCTGCTTATCGACCTGTTCTGATCACTTGCACTATAAACATCCCCAACTTCAAAAAGGATAGCTTTAGAAAAAAGTTCCGGTTTAAAAAGTTTGCGGGTATCAATTATCCTCATGCCTTCATATAGCACTGCATTGTTTTTATCGGTATCGCTCGCTTTTCCACGAAGGTTATAATACGGAAAAACAAACATATCCTTTATACGATAAACATTATAAGCTTCATCCGGCACACTATCTCCTTTCAGCCTTACATACATATCTATCTTATTATTACCAAGATTTGTATCGACCTGTACAAGTAGATAAGATGAATTAAAATAATAGTATCCTTTCTCTTTCAATCCATTCTCTATGCGGGTACGCTCAGCCTTAATAAGATCAAGATTATAAGGGGCCCCCGGCACCAATAAAGTATGGCTGAAATCGCTGTCTATATCAAGATATATTTGCTCTGAGTCTTTCTCCAATACAACCTTATTAATAATAAACTGTGCACCAGTACTTACATCAAAATGCAATTCGGTCTTTTTATGTTTCACAATTGCGCTGCCACTCACTACCGCTTTAAAAAAACCATTATTCTGCAACACATTTTGCATTATGGCATTGTCCTTCGCAATATTTACAGTGCTACCCAGCACAGGTGGCTCGCCGATTTTATTGTGCAGCCAGGCTCTGATACCCTTTTTCTTTTTAGGGATGCCGCTACGATTATATATAGCCAATTTTAAGCGCATACCTGCCACCTTAGTATTGGGTTTCGGGCGAACAGAACCCTTCAGCTGTGTAATTAATACTTTTCTCTCTTTTTTGTCAGCTTCCTTATCTTTTATAGATACTTTACTACCAATATATAAAGAATCTCCTGCCGGTAAATATTTTGTATTACTACATGATGCAAATATCAGCAACAAGAGAAGCAATATACTATATAGAATCTTATGGGGCATATTATATAGCGCAACATTATTGGATTGAGGAAGTTTCCTTGCTTTCAGTTTTTTTCTTTTTAAATAAATTATTAAAATGATTATAATCCAGACTTACAATAAAATTTAACCCGGTTTGTGTTACGTAACCTTGCAATACACCCTCATTATAATTTTTCCGGTATGCCCGCATAGTATAGCGGCCATCGGGCGATAATAAATAATCAGCTGCCAGGTTACTTGGTATTAAATTACTTTGACTATTGTTCGTGCTTGTTTGAGCTCCATCCAATTCAAAATCATTTCCTATCGTTAACTTTAAGCGATCATTCATCAGTCGCTTAGACGCTGCAACATTTAGGTCTGTCCTGCTTCTTACCGACCCCGATGTATAATCATCAGTGGTAGCGAGATCAACAGATACGTCAACTCCTTTAATTAAATTACCAGTCAGTTGGTTTAGCTGCTGGCCAATAAAACTGCTCACACTTTGTATCGCAGTTGTGCTAATACTTTGCCCTGCTCCGGAACTAAATGGATTTTCCGCTACAAAATGGCTCAATATCAATAAGGCAAAAACCTGTTTATTTAATTCTGAGGTGTCTGCCCTAACCTGGTTTAATTTACCTTGCACAAGTTCTATCTGGTCGGCGGATAATGGATATACTTTATTATCGGGGAGCAGAATATTAAAACTGATTGTGGGTTTAAGTATTTTACCTTTTAAATACAATTCCACATTAAAGGGCAATCGTTCTTTATAGTAATTTAATTGCGATTGATCTGCCACTTCGGCCTGTACAAGGTCAAAAGGAGGAACATCCGCTTCGTAAACAGCAGTAATATTTGCTTCCGCATTCAATGGATTCCCTGCAAAAATAATGGTGCTGCCATCCTGTATATTGAACTTACGTTTGATAAAATTATAATTAAGCTGGTAAGACCCTTCATGAAGCTCATAGTTGCCGGTAAGCAATACATCGCCGTTGCTGCTTACCGAAGTATTTAATGAGGCATCTCCCCTTACCCGGATAAAATCACCGGAAGCTTCATCTATTATTACGCTGAACTCGGCATTTTTATCAATGCTTATATTTACATTTATCTCGGAGCCCGCTACAACATTTATCATGCTGGTATCTTTCCTGGGTTTTGAACCGGATATAAAAATCGGATGTTTTGTACTGTCATGCATATTCACAAACTGCACTATCCCCTCGTCACTTTCTATCTCAGAGTTTTTCTCAGGCATCACCACAGTAAGTTTTGTGCCTTTTAAAATTTGCAGGCTTCCATCGACACCGGGTTTGGCAAACGTACCCTTTACATGCAGGTCAGCACTTATAATAAGATCACCATAAAATAATTTATTATCCGAAAATGTAGAATGTACCAGCTTCCAGTTATTGGCCTTTAGCTGCATATTCATTTGTATTGCGGACAGGTTTTTTGTTATTATGTCGCCATCAATAACTGCTTTGTTTCCACCGCTGTCTACTATTTCAAAGTTACTTAATGATAGGCCGGTATTATTAAATACGATCTTATCGGAAGGCATTTTGAAGTGTGCATTTAATGCACTTACGGTCATGCCTACATTATCCGTAGTAAGTTCCCCTGTAATACCTGGCTCAGAAATAGTGCCTTGTACATGTAATTTGCCTGAGATTTTACCTGAACAATTTTTTACCTGGTTCATTGTAAATCCCTGTACACTTTTTACATTCAGTGATTTCAGTTCCAGGTCGCAATTGAAATTGTTTCCGTTTACTTCTTTTAAATAATAGTTTCCGCTAAGCGCCAGGTCATTACCATTCCCTTCTATACTAATTTTATTTTCAAAAGCATTGCCATCTGTAGTGCTCGTTTCTAAATTAAAATTACCCAAGGTATCACCCAATACAAACAGATCTTGTATGCTTATTTTACCATTTAATTGGAGTGCAGGTGTCCATTTATCTATTTTAACATTTCCACTCAATATTCCACCGGCAAGCATCGTATCGCGGCTTATTACCTGTGTAATATTTGCGATGGAAAAATTACTGATTTCTATATTCATAGCTGCATCTGCCCTTGGCGCATCACTATTGATCTTAATAGATCCTGTACTATTGCTTACCTGGAAATCCTGTGCAAAAAAACCTGTATTGGTAAATACGATTTTATTCTGTTCAGATACATTCCATACCTGGTAGTTTAATTTAAGGCCGGGGAATAAATGCAAAACCTGCTCGGCGCTATCACGACTCAGGCTTGCGGCTAAGGCGAATTGTTCTTTTTTTACAGAATCCGCTATGCTGATGTTCACACTTATTGCCTTTTCATTTAAGTTTCCGCTAATATTAGTCTGCCATAGTTGCAATTTACTTTCAGCTATCCTGTCTAAGCTGATCTTATAAGTGAATGCAGAATCTGTTCCGTTCACCTGCACTACCCCATTATCCAACATGCTGCTTCCGTATTGTATATTAGGTATGTCTGCATGAAGAGCTAATAAACGAGGGCTTAAATGGCCATCAATCTTTATAGTCTTCAGAGAAACTAATGATGGCAGGAGTGTATGAAGTATCGGCTTATCATCTATTTCAGCCTTGAAAGTGAGATCATAATCTGCGGGGATGGTAGTAGTGTCCGTTTTGTTTTTGTCAGCCAGGAATGCTTGTTTTGTTGAGTCCTTATTGAATTGATAATGCCTCTTCAGGTGATCTTGTATAATATTTCCTATTTTACTTAAAGGTGTTTTACCGCTAATCGTGAAATGTAAAGCATCTAATTCTCCTACTATATTTTGCCCGCTATCCGCTTCAGATTTAGAAACAATGTACAAGCTATCTGTTGAATATCTTTTGCCTTCTGATATAATTTCCGGATGCCTGCAGATTATTAAACCATTAGGATAATCGGGGTCCAGCACGGGGATATCAGCATGTATCAAGCCTTTGATATTAAGCCCTGATTTAGATAATTTTAAAGTTTGCATGTCCATATTATCAATATTCAAATCCGCTTTTACCGCAGCGAATTTATTTGTAAAGTCTAAATTACCATCAAGCTGAAGATGCGCATTCGTATCATTAGACTCCAGTTTTATTGCTCCTATATGCGCTGCAATTTTCCCGTCAAACTTGATAAGATTATAATTATAGCCCTTAAATTTCGCCTCTCTTATACTTCCGTTAAAAACCGAGTTCATCGTCTTAATATCAAAACCCATACCTTTTGCATAAATATCGGTAGTAACAATTCCAATAAGGGAATCCTTTCTCAAAATATGCCCCAGGTTCAAGCCCTTACTTGTCACTTTCATATCGTAACGTTCCGCCCCTTTGCTTTTAGAAATATCAAGCTTGCCTTTTAATGCCAGGGCGCCATCACTGCTTGTTAAACTCAGGTCGGGGCTATAACTCAATTTTGTTCCCTTTATATTACCAGATACACTAAAATTATCGGGTATTCTTAGCATTGCTATTATAGAGTCTGTAAGGAATGTATTGACATCCCTTGATGAAGAGCTGAGTTTGGCAAGATGCAGGTCATAAGCAATCAGGTTCGCATCAGGCAGTCCGTTTAATTTTCCGTTCAAAAGCAATTCGGTATTATTAAGCCCTGAAAAATAAAAGTGCTTAATATCCAGCGCATTTACAAAACCACTCACATCGGCTTCCAGCTTCACTGCTTTATTTCCATTTTCCTTAAATATTTTTTCTTGCTCTAGTTGCGGAGCAAAAAACAGGATATCTTTTATGTCAACAATACTTTTAACAAGATTAATTTTCAGCTGTACGAATTGCGGGTGTTTTTTCAGAATGTCCATCGATGCATACCTTATTTCAGCAAAATTTTGTAATAAAGTGCCCTGGGTCTGAAAATATAAATGGTGCAGGTAAGCGCCATGGGCATAATAAGCAAAATCAGTACGTAACTCCTTCAATTCAAAACCACATTGCTCCTGCATGGCTACATGCTGAATGCTCCCCTGTATTGTATCCGAACTATATGAAAGACCTTTCCCTTTAAAATCCAACTGCCTGATATCAAGATGTGAGTAATCCATCCCGGATGCAATATGGGGTATGTTCTCATTGTCCATTTTAAAAAATATCTGCTTCAGGTTCAGGTCTCCTGCCAGCACCCTCCAACCCTTTGTTGTATCAATTTTCACAATCGTATCAATTACAGGGGGCCTCCTGCGTTGTGCATTAAACACTAAAGAAGCTTTGGTATTTTCAAGAGAGCACTTTTTTATATCAACAAAGCTGTTTAAGAGGTCAAAACGGTTCAACTGCAATTGCAGATTTTCAAGGTTCAGAGCAAATGCCATATTGCTTGTATGATCGTCAAATTGAAATCCCACATGCTTAATAACTACATTATCCGCTATCAGGTTCAATCTTGCTTTTGCAGTATCAGGTTTTTTTGCGACCAGTGATGTATCAATACTCAAATTCGACAGCAAGCCATCCAGTTCCAGCTTTTTCACATGAAAAGTCATTCCCTTCAGGTCTATATCCTTTATTCTCGTATCCAGGTGGTTTAGGTCAGCGAAAAAATTTAAACCTCCTGCATTATCTGCATAAAGCAAATGAATATCGTTGAGGATGATATTATTTACATTAAATATAAAGCCCGAAGACGAAGTATCCTTTGGTTTTGGAGAAGCTTTTTTCGCTCCTGCAAAGGCACTTATTATATAATCATAATTAAATGTAGTATCCTGCGCATTACGGTATATATATGCATGAACCCCTTCCAGCAATATCTCATCAACATCAACATGCTTCCGTATCAGGTTCAGCATATTAATATCTACTCTCAGTTTAACTACCGACAGAAGCGTATCATTTAGCTGGTCTTTAAAGAGTACATTTTCCAGTACAACATACTTCGGCAGCCCATAGCCCAAGCTCCCTATATGCACCTCTGTTTTCAATTTATTTCTAAGGAAAGCCTCTGCTTTACTACGCACAAAATTTTTGCCCGATGGCATGTTCAGCCACACCACCGCAAGCAGGAGCAATACGAGCACTCCTCCCAATATGTATGAAAATATTTTAAAAAACTTTCGCATTCTTAAATGAAATCAAACACTGCACACCATCTGATGCAGTAAATAATAAATACTACCCTAATTCTCACTGCCGGACGAATTAGGTAATTCTTTAGCCTCTTTCTTAATAATAAAAACAGCATTTCTGTAGGGCTCAATCCCACCTCCTTTTTTCAAAGCATATTCTTTAGTAAACTCTGCTCCAAAATACAATATCACAGCAGAATAATACACCCACGATAATATAATAATGAACGATGCCGCAGTTCCGTATATGACACCCAGGTTTGAATTACCCAGGTAGTAGCCGATCAAAAATTTTCCTATTATAAACAAGCCGCCTGTAAAGCTGGCCCCTACAAAAGCATCTTTCCATTTTATTAAAGCATCCGGAAGCACTTTATAGATAACAGCAAACAAAGCTGAGATCAGCACATACAATAAAACGGCACTAAATACCTTAAAAACAATAAGAGAGGCCCCGCTATAGAACATGAGTAACCTGGCCGTAAGCATGTCAACCACAGTATTTACCAACAGGGATACTATCAATAAAAAACCTAAACCTATAACCAGCGAAAAAGAAAGAAAGCGGTTTCTTATATATTCCACCCAGCCTCTTTTAGGCTTGGGTTTTATAGAGAATATATAATTAATGGAATCCTGTATTTCTGCAAACACCCCGCTTGCCCCCACTATCAATACAATACTGCCGATTATGGTGTATTTCGATGCCGTATTTTGCGCCTGCATGTTTTGTATTATCTTCAATATCTGCTGCGCGCCCTGCTCTCCTATCAGGCTGCTCATTTGGTAGTATATTTTTAAAGTAATTGCTTGCCTTTCAAAAAAAAGGCCTGCCAGCGAAATAATAACAAGCAAAAACGGCCCTATAGCAAACACCGTGTAGAAAGCAAGAGATGCACACAGCTTTATTGCATTGTCAGAAATGAACTCTGACGCAGCATTTTTCAATATTTTAAAATATTCAAGAGACTTTAACATCATACAAATAGGCTTGAAATATTAAATTTGCAGGAGTGTAAATCCCTCTCTGTTTATACCTTAATATCATTACACAGGCAAATTTTGTTCCAACCCCCCATTTCTTTAGCTGATTATATTTTTTTATATACACGTCAGTCCACTTTCATCCTGACAAAGATGCGCAATTGCTTCATATATCCCCTTACAATACTTATCCGGATATTTACATAATTCACAGCTTTTCTTACCCACATCATAAATATTTTCTAAATAATTCATATTATCTCTTATGATCCTTGCCATTAAACGCTTGACACTTCCTGTTGAGATTACCGGAAACCTAAAATTTGAAAGAAGGATTACGCTCCCTCGCAATTAATTCATACTTCCGTGCAGAATCCATATACCCCTTAAAATAATACGCACTGGCCATATTCTCGTACGAAGAATTATAAGAAGGGTCCATAACAATAGCATCTCTCCATGCAAGAATGGATGAATCAAATTTCTCCATATTAAAATAACACAAACCCATATTACAACAAGCCTCCGCATTGTCCGGGTCTATAGCAATAATCTTTTTGCATAAAGAAATGGCACCTTGATAATTGCCTTTAGCATAAAACAATCCGGCATAACTATTTAAAGCAAGTACATTATCCGGTGCCAGGCGCAGGGCATATTTATCATGCACTTCAGCCGAATCAAACTCCCCCAAATAGAAATAAGCCCTCCCCAACTGGGCATGGGCATTCATATTGTCAGGATAAACAGCTACAGCCCTGTCGAGATACCCAATAGCCTTGTAAAATATCTGTTTGCGTTGTTCCGGCTCATTCTCTTTATGCGCAACCGTAATAGCCAATTCAGCGCCCAGGTTAGATAATAACAAGCTGCTTTCAGGAGATTTCATCACATCTGCCGACAACAAAGTAATACTATCATACCAATCACTATTCCTCTTCATCGTCAGGATGGCAAATATTATAAATACCGGAGCAAGCACTAAAAACGCTGTTTTGTTATTTATTGTTAGTGGCCTTTCACCATCATTTATAAACCACTTTTCTATAAGCAAACTCAGCAACAGGCAAAATCCCGCAGAACTGAAAAACACAAAACGCTCCGCCATAGCACCGCTGATGAGAAAAAATGTATTGGAGAACAACGATATCGTAATCAGGAAAAATAAAATAGCAAACGCATAGGGGTCTCGGCCATTCTTAAACAAACGATAAAGGCCTGTGATAATTAAAAATGCATAAACCCCTGCGGCGATCAGCACCAAAGGATCACTGAAATGAAACAGAGGTATAGCATGATAAGAATAATCACAAACCAGCGGGTACGGCACCAGCAGCAGGCGCACATAATACCCCAAAATATAGAAGGCAGTAGCCAAACGCGAACCCAAACCTATTTGCGGACCCGAAAGAAAATTATCCTGGAAATTGATTTCGGCATAATGATCCGCATGATGCGCTTTCAATACGCTGAAACGAATGAACAAAAATATAACAACACTCATCACAGCAGCCGCTGTAATAAATACACCACGCCTGTTTACCCTTCTGTAAAACAAAAAAACAAGTGCTACCACCCCCACAATGGTTACAGAAGTCTCTTTGGAAATGAGCGATAAAAAAAATGTTAGTACGCCTAATACCAGGTACCTTTTCTTATTAAGCTCATAATAATCCAGGAACAGGTTCATCGATAAGAATGCGAACAGGAAACAAAATAGCTCATCCCTGCTCTTGATGTTGGCCACCACCTCTGTATGTATCGGGTGCAGTGCAAACAACAAACTTGCCAGGAAAGCAACGGTAGTCTTCTTATGCTCAAAAAGCTTATCAAAAAACCGGAAGAGCAAGGCTACGCAGATAGCAAACAGCAGCACATTGATCAGGTGGTCGTAAGCAGGCTTAAAACCCCAGATGCTCTTTTCAATGGCGAAACTTGCTATGGATAATGGCCTGTAAAAATCATTCACAGCCCCTGCATGATAAGATGATGTAAATATTTCAGGAATAG
>CAIYVS010000609.1 GCA_903929655.1 uncultured Bacteroidota bacterium
AAAAAATAAAAGCGACAATTTGTGGATAAAATTTGATAGAGCCTATCCTCCTTCGCTATCTCCTTCACTTTAGTTTCGGCGATTGATAAAAGAAAGCTAGGGCGATCGATGTATGTAAAAGAGCTATTTAAAATTTCAGTATGGTTCGACGAAAGCTCACCAAGACAAAGGGCTTGAAATTTGCTGTAAAGGTACAAAAACCGGGAGGGCTCGCCAAATAATTTTTGTTAATGGGGAAGCCGATGAGTGAAGAAAGTAGAGCTCAATCTATATGAATTCCTTTTGCAGAATGGCAAGGTTGGATATACAGAAGTATGATGAGTATTTATAATTATTTTGAAAGTTTAAAAATATTTATTTAATTTTATTTTGACAACCAATTATATGAAAATATCCTTTATCCTTTTCATCCTTTTATTTTTAAGCACAAATACTCTTTTTGCACAACACCCATACATACCCATACCTGCCGATAGCGCATTGTGGGTAACACAAATAGAAAACTGGCATGAAGGAGAACCAGGGCCCCCTCCGCCGAGTTTTACTTATAGAATTGCCAGATTTGAAGGAACTGATACTGTTGTAAATGCTAAACAATATATATGTTATAATGGAGAATGGCCTCCCCCCCTATTCTTCCATCTATTGGACAAACTCCGGCAATAAGTTGTCAATGGGTGCGTAATGATACAGCAGCAAAAAAAGTGCTGTATATGCGGACTAAAGTGTCTCCCTGGAAGGAAGAAGTACTCTATGATTTCTCTTTACAAACAGGTGATACAATAAATGATAGTAACAGCTCTTATTTTGCCCCACAAAAATTATACCCCTATAAGGCATGGGTTGACCAGGTTGACAGCGTATATTGGCCGGACGGCCTATGGCGTTATCGGTGGTGGATAAAAAGCCTGTTTGGTTATCCCAGCCCTTCGCTTGCCATTATGATAGAGGGCTTTGGCTACACCACTAATTTTTTGGATAACCCGCTTGATTCATTTTATGCACCTATAGAATATAGCGAAAGGGTGGTATGTTTTCAGCTAAAAAAACAATGGCTATATGAGATACCTAATGTCTGGAGTACAGATTGTGATACGATGATAACAAAGGATGTAAATGGCTTAAAAGTAGAAAAGATAAATGAACTAAACTTGCCCTTATTATATCCCAATCCTGTAAAAACTAATGGCTTGCTCATGCTGAATAATTATGCCAGCAATGTTAATGAGAACTGTGAACTGAAGGCATATAATTTATTGGGACAGCAAATTCTTAATGCAAGTATAAAACCCGGAGGCAGCCTGCCTTTAGCAACTTATCATATTCTTCCAGGCAACTATTTTTTTACAGTAAACAATTCGATACAACAAGTAATATTTAAAGGGAAAATACTGGTTTATTAAAGGAATAGAGTAGGAAATAGAAAATAGTTTTTCACGCAAAAACGTATAACTATGAAATACACATTTACTTTATGCGCAGTTCTACTCTGTTGTTTATTTAATTTCATTCCCTGCCATGCACAAAAGGGCTTTCATATAATAAAGCCGTTTATAGGGCCTCCTGTTTATAAAGAGGCAGAAAGCGAAACAGGGGAGGCAGAAAGCATTATAAGCAAGCTGCCCCAAAACTATGCCGCACTGAACTATGTGCCTATTGCCAATCTTAAAAATAGCAATAAGACAAATAAAGGGCCTAAAAAAACGCCGTGTACAACAATCATACCCAATAGCCCGGCGCGTAGCGGCGATTGCAGCCATGGCAACTGGCAGCCCATTGGGCTTAGCGGCATGCCCGTGCAATATCCGTATGGCACAGCGACCGGGAACGGGAATGGCAGGCTGGACTGTATAGCCTTTAGCCCAACTGACACCAATATTATTTATATAGGCTCCGGCGGCGGGGGCGGCCTGTGGAAATATAATATAGCCTTAGACAGTTCCGTATCGCTGAACACAGACCATATACCCGCCCATAATGGCGTTGGGGCCGTGGCCGCCATACCAGGCAGGCTGATAATAGCTACCGGGGATTGCTATGTGAATGTATGGTGGAGCGAATGGCCGAATACTTGTACGGGAGTTTACTATAGCGATAATGATGGCGTGAGCTGGAATAATGCAAATGTATATAATGCGGACAGCAGCCTGGTTTCCTTAAGCTATGGGACAAATTACAATTATGTATCGCACATAGCGGTTGACCCTTCAGACTCCTCGCACCTGTTCATGACCTTTTACAATATAGCCGTGATATATGATACAGACAGTAAACACAGCGGCGCCCTGTATGTAAGCCATGACGCAGGCAGCAACTGGTATGAAGTGAATGACAACGCGCTTGGTAACCGCTACTTCCAGGACGTGGCCTTTGACCCTGTGCACCCAAACCTTGTTTACGCAAGCAGCCAGCGGTTATATAAGTCCATAGATGGAGGAAACACTTGGGCCGATGTGACGGGCAAGCTGAACAGCTTACCCGCAGCACCAACTGGTACATTAGCATCACAGGTGTACAGGATGTGGCTGATGGTGCCTAATAAAGGCTGCGCCGCAGCAGACAGCAATAATGTAGCGGCGGTAGTGGCAATACCTTCTTCTTCAGACCTCTTATTATACCATAGCACAGATGCTTTTAACAGCAGCCTGTCAAATAGCTTAGTATTGTCTCAAGCTGACGAACTTCAGTTGGTGATGCCTTTTCATTATGGCATGAAGATGACGCAGGACCCTAACCAACTATATATGGGGGGCAATGTATTGCAATTTTCTGTTGATGGCGGCGCTAATTTTTATACGAATAGATCATATAGTGCCAATGATATACATAATGATTGCCAGCAGATAGGCGTGCCGCCCTATAACGGGCATAATGCAGGGGTGGTATATGCCTGCACAGACGGGGGCTTGTTTCGCAGTACGGATTCAAGCCAGACTTTCACTGCACATAATAAGGGCCTTATTGTAAACCAAATATGGGGATTAGGTGTTTCGCAGGTGGACAATACACTGCTGGCAGGAGCACAGGATAATAGTAGCTGGCATAAAGACAATACCGGTACATGGACAGCCGTGGACTATGGGGATGGGAACCGATTTTGTGCTGTTAATTCTAATAACACTGCTCAATATGCCTGGACTGACCCACAAAGCAATTCCGGAGTAACTACTACAGGCGGTGCCATCATCACCACTACGGGGATCAGCCAAAGGCCCTATATGTATGAACATGATAAACCTAATACATTGTTGATAGCAACAGACCGGTTTTACAGGGTGAATAACGGAGTAGTGAGTTATGGAGATATTTTTAAACATGCCTTGCCTGCGGCAGATACTCCGAGTTGGCCCAGTGGAAATTATGCTGTAGCTTTTGCGTATTGTTATAATAATCCCGCTATTATATACCTGAGTACATCTTCTAACGCAACTGTCGGTAGTGGTGATACAAGCTATTATGTTTATAATTTATTTAAGAGTACCGACAGTGGGGCAAGCTGGCAGGACATCTCACCAAAAATAGCGGGAGTAACAGGGTATCAAGCTGTTGGCGCTCCTGAAGTTACTATATCTGCAATAGCCGTGCATCCTAATAATCCCAATGTACTATGGATCACATACAAAAATTATGGCACTACCAGTTACGGCAACGAGAACGTTTATATGAGTACGGATGGAGGAAGCACCTGGACGAACTATTCGGATGGATTACCTTTGGGATCAACACTGGATAT
The DNA here is from genome assembly GCA_903929655.1 of uncultured Bacteroidota bacterium. Lineage (GTDB taxonomy): Bacteria > Bacteroidota > Bacteroidia > Chitinophagales > Chitinophagaceae > JABDGU01. The sequence continues at coordinate 3,734 of CAIYVS010000609.1, forward strand.
TATTTACCAGTTGGGATCGAATGATGATTTATATATAGCCTTAGACCAAGGAGTATATCATCGTAATGCAAGCATGTCTTCATGGGAATGCTACGACCTGGGATTACCTTATACCCATATTACAGACCTTGACATCTCATATTGTAGTGGGAAATTATATGCTGCGACTTTTGGTCGTGGTATATGGGCTACGGACCTATACATAAATGTTAACCCAGGACAAACTGATACTGTAAGTAGCAACACCACGTGGGACAGTGTGAACAAGTATATCACGGGGGGGTATTCTTGTTAAAACAGGAGCTACTTTAACAATCAATAACAGCGTGATACATATGCCCAAAAACGGGCTGATAAAAGTGGAAGCAGGGGCAGGGCTGATAATAAACAATGATACATTGACTAATGATTGTAGCCAATGTTTTTGGGGTGGAATTCAGGCTGTGGGTAACAGCAGCCTATCACAATATGTGCCCGGTAATCAAGCCCTTGTAACAATCAGAAACGGGAGCGTGATAAAAAACGCGATAAATGGAGTAAGTAACTGGGACAGCACCAATACACACAGCGGCGGCATGATACAGGCAAGCAACAGCTATTTTGTAAATAATATGCTGGCCCGTGATTTTGAACCATTTGAAAACCAGAGCCAGAGCAACAGCAATATATATCCTGATATGAGCTACCTGAGCAATTGTACTTTTAGGGTGGACAGTAATTACAAAGGTGGTATCAGCAATCATCCGTTCATCGGAATGGCTATGGTTCATGGTGTTTATGGTTTGAGGTATTGGGGCTGCCAGTTCCTGAATGAGAACCAGGACAGTTTTAAGGGAAAGGGATATGGGATATATTGTATGGACGGCAGTGTGTGGCTGGAGCCAAGCTGTCCCGGCAATGTGGTGCTGCTTAATTCATCGAGCTGCTCCAACCCGATACGAAACCGATTTGAATGTCTGTCCAGGGGTATTTATGTGGATGCCAGTATGAGCCTTGATGCAGCCAGCATAATAGACCAGGCTGTTTTTGACAGTTGCAGTATAGGCGTGCATGTGAAAACCATGAATACTGTATCTGTGACCCGTAGCAGTTTTCTTGTAGGCAGAGGGCCCCCGATAGTGGCTTTCAGCGATGTTGGAGCATGCAACCAGAATATAGGTATCTATATGCAAAACAGCAGCCAGTTCAGGATAGAAGCCGATACTTTTAATGGCAGAAATGAGCATAGCTGGGGCACCTTGGGGTATTTGAGCGATTGGAAAAATATAGGTGTAGCGGTAGACAATAGCGGGAAAAATGACAATACTGTGTATATGAATACATTCAATGGGATTGATTATGGTTGTTATACAAGAGGGCCAAATTCCGGAGGCCTTTTGCCTCCAGGCCCGGGGAGTTATGCAGGGTTACAGTTTGCCTGCAATACTTTCAGCAATGATACTACGGATATTCATGTATCCAGCTTTGCACCAAATAATTTTAATTTTACATCTATAAATATAAGCCAGGGCTCGGTATATGCCGCTACAAATAATACTTTCCTGAGTGGTGGGCGTATTTATAACGGGGGTGTTCCATTTGAATACTATTATGATTCTATGAATGTTCCACAATCATTGCCAACAGCAACAAATGGTAATATGACATTTTATAAAAGCAGCGCTGCCAGCTGCCAATCAAGTTTTGATGTGAACAACACTACAACAGCCCAGAGGGCGGCCCCAACGCGGTTGAACACGATGAAAAATACCTATTACTTAAATAATGACTCTTTAATCAGCGACATGGATGCTTATAATGCATTGATGGATGCGGGCAATGCGGACTCGCTGCAATATGTGATGAACCATACTTCAGACCCGGCCGTGCTAAACAGGATCATGAGCAGTGTTTCGCCCTACCTGTCTTCCACCAGCCTTGAAGTATTATCTCATACTACAGTGCTAAGCCATTTCACATATTTTAATATACTATTATCGAACCCGGAATCGCTGAGGGGCGGTGGTGTTATAGAGAGCTTAATAGGTTCGGAAGAAAATCCCTTATCGGATATTGAGGCCAATGAATTGGATTCGGTAGCCTTAACATCGACAGGGCGCAGCTTACTGGAAGGACATATGAGTGATGTGGGAAGAACGAGGTGGGGATTGGCCCAGGATATATTGAGGGCACTGAAGGAAGACCATAATATAACAGGCACTTGCTATACTGTTACAGATAGCAACAGCATTTGGTGGGGCCTGGACAGCAATAGCCAGTATGTATATTTTGACAGTATAGGCGTATGGCTGCAAAACATACATACTTTATGGGCACAATATGCGCAAGTAGGCTATTACAGTTTTCTTGATCCGCATGATACAAGTGGCCTGGCAGACAGTGCATTGTTACATGCAGGTGATTTTTTTGGCTTGGGTGATTCGGCAAGTAAGGATGAAAATGTTAGTTACTACGTATTATGGTCGATTCTGAAAGAGGTTCGGGCCGATAACCGGAATACTGATCAATTGACGGATTCTGAGAGAACTGTTTTAGAAGGAATAGCTGATAGTGTAGGAACCGATCACGGAGGGCAGATAGCATATAGTTTAGCACACAACTCCGGGCCATATGTGCGGACGGTGCCACCTTTTCCCTGTCTTTATTATGAAGGAGAAGAGGGCAAGCATAGCCATGCGGGAGGGCATCAATCAAACGGAAAAAATCAGGCAGGCAATCCATTATTGCCGGTTAGCAACCTGAGGGCTGATTGCAGTTTATCGGTGTATCCTAACCCGGCAAGTAGCAATGTGTATTTCGCATATGTTATATCCGGGAATCCTGAGAATATAGCTTTATCCATTAACGATGCTGTGGGCGAGGAAATAAAACATTTTTCGTTAGCGAATAAAGAAGGTGTAGTGAACCTAGATATACAAGGGCTGAAACCAGGTGTGTATATTTATACTATGCGCGATGATAAGGGTGTGATAGGTATGGGTAAGATAGTGGTGATGAATTGAGTCGTAAGTCATGAGCCGTAAGCAAGGAGGATTTCTATTTGTCGGCAAATCTGAATCTCAGGAGACCCCTCCATTCGTCGGGATGATAGCTTCGATTGGACAAGTGGTTTTGATTTTTGCAGAGTAGAACCCGGAACGTAGAAGGGTGTGACCCGCCTTCGTGGAAAACTACGGACGGGCAGGCACAAGGAAGATGATAGTAGTAATGTAGCTGGTGAGCTAAGTATTTATAATATCGGGTTCCTTTTATTAAAAAAGCGC
>CAIYVS010000610.1 GCA_903929655.1 uncultured Bacteroidota bacterium
AACGATCAGGTACGCCTTATTGAAGATTTAGTAACCCTGGCAGAGAAGGAAGGAGCCAAAGACAAAGGGGCATTTGTTAAACAAGCATTTAAACCAGGTCTTACCATTGAAGCCTTTATTGCTATATCTGGTTTTTTGATCACTAATACCGCATCCATATCTGCTTTTGCCAGTTCACTCAATTCCGGGCTGGTACTTATGATCACAAGAACTTTTTTCTTCCTGAATATTGTTTTCAATATCCAGGAATATGACGGGACATTTGTAATAATTACTTCAGGATAAAATTTTTTAGAAAATAAAAAAAACAACAATTGGGGCAATAGCTTAAATACATAGTAATACTTTTTTGCTTGTTTAACATAAATATTGGAAGCTATTTTATTGTCTTTATTAAAAAAATTATATGCCCTTTTTACATAGTTATTTCGTAGCAATATTTTATATGAAGCTCCGGTTTTATCGGGATCGGCATCTGAGTGTTTTATTATGGTAATGCAAATAAGACGAGCATCATATTTTTCACTTCTCAAAAGTTTCAATAGATTATAGGCTGTCGTGGATAGTCCCCCATAGTTTGGGAAACCGTTAGATATTATTAGCACTTTCTTCATCTAAAAAAACTATCCTTTTTTATCAATAATGATATGATCTTCCGGCAACATAGTATTATAATAATCCAGTACTTCCTGCATAGTGCCATCCATTATTATTTTCCCGTTTTCTAAAAACAATAACCTGTCACAAAATCGTTTAATTACTTCTTCACTATGGCTTACTATCAGCAAAGTTTTATTAGCGTCTTTTAGCATCTTTTCTAAATGCCGTGCCACTTTTTCTTTAAAAAAAATGTCGCTGCCATCAAATACCTCATCAAAAATATAAATATCGGCAGGTAAATGCATAGCAATGCTCAAACTAAGCCTTGTACGCATGCCGGTTGAATAAAATTTTACCAGGGAATCAATTTTATCAATTTCAGTGAAACTGATAATATCATCCATATGATATTCAATTTGCCTTTTTGAAAAACCAAGGGCTGAACCATGTAAATAAATATACTCCCGACCGGTAAGATCAGGGGTGATAACGGTTCCCTGTGCAAAAATCGGCAGAATCTTGCCCTCAACCCTTAGTTTGCCACTACCGGGCTCCGTTATGCCACTTATTATTTGTAACAGGGTTGTTTTACCTGCCTTATTTTTACCCAACAAGCCTACCCTTTCTCCACTATTAATGCGAAGATCAATGTCATGCACCGCAAAGAAACTATCATTTCCTGTATCATGCCCCGTCTTATTAAATCCGGTCATTACATTATACAATATCTTCTTACTAAGAAGCCGGTTATCATACTTCCTTTCTCTAAGTCTGTATTTCTTTGATATACGCTCCAAGAAGATCATCTAAAATTTTATATAAAATCAGAAAGGCGTTTCTCATATTTCTTAAATATGAGAAAACCAATGATAAAAACGATTACAGATAAACTCATACCCTTTGCCAGTACCCCTAACCTGATCTCTTCCTTAAACAGTATCGACCTGAAAGACTGGATAAAAGCAACCATGGGGTTTAGATTATAATACCTGGTCCAATTTATATTCACCTGGGCAACCCTGTAAAATATAGGCAACGAATATACACCTAAGGGAACAATAAACTTAAACAAATGTTTAAGATCGCGATACACCATACAGGGCACCAATAGCATAATACCCAGGCCCAGGGAAAGCAATACTAATTGCAGCAGTATAACAGGCAGCAGGAATATATTCTGGCTTATCTGCTTACCCGAAAAAAATGCGACAACAAAAAGAAGCAATAGCCCAATTATAAACTGGAAAAGCTTTGTAAGCACAACAGACAAGGGGATAACAAGACGAGGAAAATTTGTTCTTTTAATTATATGGTGCTCCTTCGTGAAAATATCAAGTATCTCCAGAAAAACGTCCTGGAAAAATATCCAGGGTAACATGCCACTATATATATACAAAAAATAATCTATGCCCTTATGATTGATATTAAAAATAATTCCAAAGAAAATAGTGTAAATAACTGTTATAATAATGGGGTTTAAAACCATCCAGCCTATGCCCAAAAATGAATCTTCATATTTTGTTCTCACCCATTTTTTTGACAATAAAAGTATCAGGTATTTATTATCTAATACTTCCTTGATATACTTTATTGTAGATGTATTGTCGGGATAAATCAGCATGCTGTTATAATAAAAAACTACTTTTGTAAGGGGGTACATTCATTTTATTTCCACATAAAATGAAATTTACTATTTATTCTACAAAACTATCTAAAAATACCTTGTTATAGTGCTTTCAAAAATGCTAATATGAAATTATCTATACCAGTCTCAAACAGGTCTATTACTCTTATTTTCTGTTTGCTTTCAATGGTTTGTTTTCTATATATAACCAAAACCCGTCTTTTGGGGGCTACCCCGGATAGTGTATTTTATATAGGGGGTGCCAGGAGTCTGTACCAGGGTCTTGGGTATTCAAAAATTACCCCCGACAATCAAATATTAAAGATCACCCGTTTTGCCCCTGGTTATCCCATTGCTCTTTTTATTACAAATAAAATAACGGGGGTGGACAGCCTCATTTCTGCAAAATACCTGGCATGCTTGTGTTTCTTTTTAAACATTCTTATTGCAAATATTCTTTTCCTTAAATTTCAAAAAAATACGCTGGCGCAAGTATTCTTTAATCTATTTCTTATAAGCTCCTATGCTTTTTTCGAAATTCATTTAAAAATGTGGAGCGAGCCCCTATCCTTTATTTTTATTAATTCGGGGATCGTCCTTTTTTTAAATTATCTAGAAGATAAAAAAAACTATCTGTTAGCCATTTCCTCCATTTTGTTCTTTATTGCATTTTTAGTACGGTATGCCGAAATTTCTTTTTGGCTTGCCAGTGTATTCTTTCTGTTTGTGACAGAAAAAAACAACAAACAAAGATTCATCAAGCTATTATATTTCTCCTTGCCTTTTGCAGCATGTGAAACCATAAATATGCTGGTATTTAATAACGTAGACCAGCGTTCATTTGTTTTCCATTTAATTGATTTGAACACGATTATTGTTTTTTTAAAAAACCTGGGCATTTGGTTTGACCCTTCAAAAAATATTTACCTGAAACTACTGGTCTTTATACCCATGCATTACTTGTTCTTTAAAAAAAGGAGCTTTTTATTACCACTGCTTCATAATAAACTACTGCGCTATATCTTTTTTTTAATCGTATCCTATATTATATTCCTGTTGTTGATTGCTAATTTTTTTGACGTTAAATCACAACTTGAATTTAACCAGCGCATTCTATCGCCCATCTATATCCTGGTATTAATTAGCTACTTTATCCTGGTACTGAACTCGTACCCCACAAGCGATGGCATTCTGTATAAGATGGGAATAGCCTCTATCGCTATTAGTTTGCTATCTTATACCTTTTATTTTATGCATCAAATTGCAGATTTTCGTGAAAACGGATGGAGTTACACAGCCGATAAATGGGTGAAGTCGCCTATGATAGAAGAAATAAAGGGACACTACCTCCATTACAAACTATTCTCTAATGCACCCGGAGAACTATCACTCTTATTAAATAAGAATATCGGCAATTATACATTGTCTCCCAATCCCAATATCGTCTCCGACTCTGAGAAGAATTTGATGAAGCAGTCGGTAATTGTGTATTTCTATGAAATAAATAACCCAAAGGTATATTCAAAGTATTACCCCTCTCTACCGGAAATTAATAAATACATGTCTGATAGGCAACACTTAATGTTTAAGGACGGTATCATTTTCTATTGATTATAGTTACCATTTTTCTCTTACCGGCAGGCTTATATAAAATGTGGCGCCGTAACTGGATGCCTGCATCACTTACCTTTTTAGTGCCTGCACTGCCTTTATACTTGCGGCTGCTTTGGGGGCAAGGGTATCCTGAGGAGCAACATTTATTATCGTCTGCCATGCAACAATTGCAGAATCATACTTGCCGGTAACACTATAATAATAGCCCAGGTTATACCATAAAACTGCATTTTTAGGTGCAAATTCAGCGCCCTTTTTTAATTCCGAAATAGCATCGTTATATTTCCCCGCACTTCCATATTTGTTTACTGCACTATTAATATAATAAGAAGCATACAGGTCAGGCAAGGTAGGATAAGTGGGATAGAATTTTTTAACCGAATCCCAGTCCTGTTTTGCCTTTTCTATATCACCCAATTCAAAATAGGCAGTTCCCCTGTTCATATAAGCCAATGTATATTTAGGGTGTATGGCTATGGCCTTGTTCAGGTAGCTGATACTTTTATTAAGCATCTCCTTCTTTTTATCCATATTTTCGGGCAGGTTGGCTAATTCATTATAACTGGCCCCGGCATTTCCGTTGGCTAAAGCACTGTTGCTCGCAGTCTCAACATCTTTTAAATAAAGTGTGCTGTTGTTCGCCCAATCCGCATTCCTTGCCATGGCTTTAACACCACACAATAATATAATAATTGACATTCCACCTGCAAGAGCAGCATTGGCTGTGCTGAAAGGTTTTATTTTCTCGTAAGCCATGTTTATCAGATATGCCAACGCTATGCAGAAGCCAAGGGATGAATGGTATATCAGGCGCTCGCCCATAGTAGCGCCTATGCTGAAAAACAAGTTAGAGACCAGTAATAAATTCAACAGGTAAAAAGCTATGGCAAAGCTGAGTATATGTCGCTTTCTGAAAAGTGAAACCATAGCAGCGATCAATCCCCCATGAACAATCAGTGACAACCAAACCAGCGGATTCCCCCAGTTTTTATAAGGGATCTGGTTGTATGAATAATCCACACTCAGAGGATGTGGAAAAATCAACAACTTGAGGTAATTCAATAAAGTGGCTATCTCCGTAGCTATTTTTTGCGCCGGACTAGCAAGGAGATAAGGGTTATTCAGCAATTCATCATCTTCACCCGAGCCCTTTAATGAAACCATAGAAAAACGCAGTACAAGGTATAATGCCAAAACGCCCCAATAGGGCAAACTACTTTTCAGGCTTTTAGACAATGAGTTTTCTTTTAAAAGATAAAACATCATAGGTATCAAGACAACAAGTGTTACCGCATATTCTTTTGAAAGCAAAGCAAGAAAAAAGCAGAGTAGTGCCTTAACCAGCTTGAGTATCTTACTTGTTTCTTTGTATTTGAATGCATATATAAAGGTCAAAGTAATAAACAGGAGTGAGAGTATCTCGTCCCTGCTTTTGATATTGGCCACGACCTCTGTGTGAATAGGATGAATAGCAAATAGAAGTACGCT
>CAIYVS010000611.1 GCA_903929655.1 uncultured Bacteroidota bacterium
AAATTAAAAAAAATGAAAAAAGTTGTACTTTCTTTAGCGGCATTGGCTATGTGCTCATTTGCCGTAAATGCCCAGCAGAGGCTGGTATTGTACGAGGAGTTCACGGGTGAGAATTGCGGACCATGTGCTTCGACTAACCCGGGTTTATGGACGCTGATGAGCGCTAACACATCGAAGGCCATCATGATCAAATACATGTCGCCAATACCGAGTGCAGGTATATTTTACTACCAGGACCAGGCTGTAACTGATGCGAGGATCACTTATTACAATGTTCCTTTTGCTCCCTATGCTCGTATGGACGGCATGGTAAAATCGCAGACGCAGACAAACCCAGGTCACCCCGGTTATCTTACGCAATCAGATATCGACTCGAATTATAATGTAGCTTCTCCTTTTAATATCACTGCTTCAGCTTCATGGAATAGTACATTCGATTCTATTACAACCAATATACAAGTAACTTGCGTAAGTGCGTACGCACCCAGCGGCACGGTGAAACTTCGTGTAGCATTAGCAGAAACAGTGGATTGGGCTAATCCTCCCGGTAACAATGGCGAGAAAAATTTTGAAAATGTAGTTCGCACCATGTATCCTGATGCAAGTGGTACTACTATAGCTTCAAGCTGGACAAGCAGTACCACTACTAATTATACCATAACAGGACCAGTTCCTTCTTATGTAGATAAAGCAGGAAGTCCGTTTATGGTGATATGGATTCAGAACGATCAAAGCCCTGTACCTACCAATATGACTGTTGCACAAACTGCAATCACTCCGGTACTTACCTTGCCACTTGATGTATCATCATCTACTATCGTTTCTACACCAAACCTGCTTTGCGTAAGTGGTGCAACTACTACAGTTAGCCCTACTGTGACCATTAAAAATACAGGTGCCAGCACTACATTAACTTCTGCTACTATCTATTATAATGTGGATAATGGTACTTGGTCATCAACACCATGGACAGGTTCTTTAGCTCCCGGTGCAACTGCAAACGTAACATTACCTGCTATTACTGTTGCTGCAGGTGAACACCTGATCACAGACTCAGTTGCTATGCCTAATGGTATGAATGATGTAAACCCTGTGAACAATGCTACCAATACACTTATCTGGGTACAGAACAGCACTACAAATACTTTACCTCTTACTACAGGCTTTGAAGCTACAAGTGGTTTAGATCCTAACTGGTCATTCTACGATATGAATTCAAACGGACAAAATTGGGGTGTATATTCAGGTTCTTCTTCAACTATTGGTCATAACAATTCTACCCACGCTGCAATGCATAACAATTACTCTTTTGCAAGTGGTGAAGCTAATATGATCATATTACCTACTCCTGCTGTTGTTAATCCTTCAGCTATTGATTTCTGGGTTGCATATGCGCAATACCAAACAGAAAATGACGCATTGGATTTAGTGTATTCAAGTGATTGTGGTGCTACCTGGACTTCTATCTGGAATGCTGCAGGAACTGCACTTTCTACTGCACCAGCTACAACGTCTCCATTTGCTCCAACTCAAACACAGTGGGTTGAGCATAGTGTAAGCACAAGTACAGTGCCTGCAGGTGCTATCCTCGCGTTTAAAGGTACCAGCAATTATGGTAATAATTTGTGGATAGATGATATCAATATGCGTTCTGGTGTTGCCGGAGTAAACGAAGTGGTAAATGCTAGCTCTTTATCTGCAAATATCTATCCTAATCCTGCAAGAGATATGGCTACATTAACATTTAACCTGGGTGCTGAAACAAATGTTGAAGTGCTTGTATTAGATGCCGTAGGCCGTACTGTTAATACAGTTGCCAATGGGAAAATGAGTATAGGAACACAAAAACTGGAAATCTATACTAGTGGTTTAGCTTCCGGTGTTTACAATGTAGTTATCCGCACAGAAAGGGGTACTGTTACAGAACGCCTGAATGTGGTGAAATAAGTATATTATCCGAACTTTCTGAAAAGTTTGGAATGGTTATTTTAATGAGGAGAGTGCCTTTACCGGGCACTCTCCTTTTTTGTGCATGATCATCTTAACAGATGCAGCATATTTTTTGGCATACAAAGATCAGGTTTTGCTTTGTAGTGTCTACAAAGGAATATACATCTCAGGTATTGTCCGAATAGGAATTATAAAGGACCTGATAGATCATTTTGCTGCTTGAGGAAAATAAAAAACCCGGTGCAAACCAATTGCAAAACGGATGATTTGTTGCGCTGTATGTACTAGCGCATTAAGAGATTCATCATTGTAATGCTTAATGGGGATTCTTTAAGTAAAAAGCAAGCGGAGGACAGTGCATAAAAAAAGAGCTTGTTTTAAAGCCCTTTTTTAGAAAAATACATTATTGCCTTATTATAGCTTTGTAAACTTGCGTGTTGTAACTGCATTGGAATTGGCATCCATTAAACGGATAAAATAAATGCCGGAAGCTAAATTCTCAATGTTAAGTTTTGCACTGTTGCCCGCAGTTTTGAAAAGGCTTACCGGTTTGCCAATCAGGTTACAAATAGCAACAGACCTTATACCCATGCTTTCATCAAAAATAACATTTACCTCATTTCTTGCCGGGTTGGGATAAAGTATCACATCATCATTAGTGTGTGTTGCTGTTGTAATGCCGGCTGAAGATTTAGTAAGTATATAAACGCTGGTTTTGTTGGTTTGGGCATTATTATCGGCAAGCTTTTCTGTTACCCAGCCTGTACCTGCACCTCCGCCGGAAGGGTCAATATCAACGGTCCAAGTGCCGGTACTGCCAGGACCAATTTTCGCACTGTTATGAGAATTCCCACTCCATGCGGGGCAGGTATAATTGTCGCAGGCGGAAACGATCCAGCCTGATGGAATGGAGGTGTTTGCTAAATCGACATTCCAGACAATATATATGGAGTCAACATGAGTATTTGTTACGGTATTGGCGAAGGTATATGATATGGCAGAGGTGTTACGTAAGGTATCATTGCTGGCATCTGCCGATAAAGTAAATTGACCAAATGATTTATTTACGAAAGCAAGACAAGCCAGGCAGATGAGGGTGGAAAGTACGCGTGTTTTCATATGCTTTTTATCATTATTGAGAACTAAGTTAGGGTTTTTTATTTAATTTATTCATGATTCAATTGATGAAGCGGGATATATCGCAGCCGGAATGTTTCGCTCAAAAGTATGCAGTATGAAGATGCAGGGCAACAGAAAGAATGTGATACTATTCAAAATACCTAATTACACACTCTTTCAATAACTGCTCCTGGTCTCTCATGGAAGCCAGTTCCACCTTTTTCAATTCCTGGAAATGTGGCCAGCCCTGCTCGTCACGTAATATAAATTCATAATATCCTAGCTGAGAGAGGAGGCTACAAACTGCAATATGCATCAGGTCTTGTTTTTGCTCTTTGGAAAATGTGGCATCGGGTGGTGCGCCGAGCTCATTTATGCCAATCAGGAATAAAATTCCTTCCATATCAGGTATTTTGCCAAAGCGTTCTCCCAGCATATTTAAGGTTTCTTTCCATTGTTGTTCAAAATTCTCCATCATATATTTATCTAAAATCAAAAAGAATGTTTTGTAAACAAAGGTATCGTATTATTTAGATCGGGGAGATCGGGCCTTGTTTTTAAAAAGGAGCGACCAGCTTGCCGATACTATATCGGTTTAAAAAACGTTAAAAGTGAAATGATGTGTTTTTTTTTACTTTTAAACTTATATTTTTGAGTTTATACTTTACTATAAAATTATGGAAGTACCATCATCTACATCGTCCGTTGATATTCGCGCACTGAACGAGCGCATACACCAGCAAAGCTCTTTTATTGATTTGCTGAATATGGAGCTGAACAAGGCAGTGGTAGGCCAGAAGCACATGGTGGAAAGGTTGCTTATTGGTCTTCTTGCTAATGGTCATGTATTGCTGGAAGGGGTGCCCGGCCTGGCAAAAACATTGGCTATAAAATCTCTTGCCGCAGCCATTCATGGCCGTTTTGCGCGTATTCAATTCACTCCCGATCTTTTACCTGCAGACGTTTTGGGGACTATGGTCTATAACCCGCAGGCTCACGAGTTTGCGGTGCGCAAGGGCCCGATATTCGCCAATTTTATACTGGCAGATGAAATAAACCGTGCCCCTGCAAAAGTGCAAAGCGCCCTGCTGGAAGCTATGCAGGAACGCCAGGTAACTATTGGTGACCATACTTATAAGCTGGAAGAGCCTTTCCTGGTATTGGCTACTCAAAACCCGATTGAACAGGAGGGTACCTATGAATTACCTGAGGCACAAGTTGACCGTTTTATGCTAAAGGTTGTGATTACCTATCCTAAAAAAGAAGAAGAGCGTAGCATTATAAGATATAATTTAGATCCACAGGGTATGTCCAAGATCAATCCTGTGGTGCGTCCTGAAGATATTATGCGTGCAAGACAACTGGTGCGTGAGGTGTATATGGATGAAAAAATTGAACAGTATATATTAGATATTGTTTTTGCAACCCGTTTCCCTGAAGAATATAAACTGAATAACCTGAAGCCGTTGATAAGCTATGGTGCGTCTCCGCGTGCCAGCATCAGCCTTGCATTGGCGGCTAAAGCCTATGCATTTATAAAACGTCGCGGCTATGTGATACCGGAGGATATTCGTGCCGTATGCCATGATGTAATGCGCCATCGTATTGGTATTACTTATGAGGCGGAAGCAGAAAATGTAAATAGTGAGCATATACTGAACCAGATACTGAATGTTGTAGAAGTGCCATAGTACAGAGAACGACGTACAGTGAATAATATTGAAAACGGAGACCTTTTGGTTTCCGTTTTTTTAATATGAATATTGTTAAGGACCAATTAATTCAATTTCACTTTTTCTGATTCGTGTTTCAGCGCAAGTTCCCAATTCCAGGCGGTTTCCATCATTTGTTCCAGGTTGTATTTTGCATGCCAGCCTAGTTTGGTTTCAGCCTTGTTATTATTTGCGTAAACCTGCACCACATCGCCAGGCCTGCGTGGGCCAACTTTGTAATTCAATTTTTGGCCGGATATTTTTTCGAAGGCTGCAATTAATTCTAACACGCTTACGCCATTGCCTGATCCAAGATTAAAAACTTCGCAGTTCTCTTTGTTTAGACCTTTTATAAGGTATTGCAATGCACGGGTATGGGCATTGGCAATATCCATAACGTGAATATAATCACGAATGCATGAACCATCCCTTGTGGGGTAGTCGTTGCCAAAAATCTGCATCTCTTTTCTCTTACCAATGGCAGTTTGAGTGATCACCGGCACCAGGTTTTCGGGTGTTTCCTGCAGCTCACCTAGCAGGGAAGATGGGTGCGCCCCTACAGGATTAAAGTAGCGTAGCAGGGTAGCCTGGAATCTTTTATTTTGACGGGAGAAATCGCTACATATGGCTTCTCCCATTTGTTTGGTGCGTGCATAAGGCGATTCGGGCTCCGCAAGTGACGCTGTTTCATCAACAGGCAATTTTTTGGCATTACCATATACAGAGCATGAAGAAGAGAATACAAAATTATTTACATCATATTCCTGGGCGCATTGTAAGATATTAACAAGAGAATTCAGGTTATTCCTGAAATATTTTAGGGGTTCTTTTACGGACTCCGGTACAGATTTGTAAGCTGCAAAATGTATAACGCCTATCAGGTCAGGATTCTCTATAAAAACAGCTTCAGTATCTTCCAGGTTACAAAGGTCTACCCTGTAATTTTTTACAGGACGGCCCACTACTTTTTCTACGCCCTGCAACATTCTTAATGAGCCTCTTGACAGGTTATCTACCGAAATAACATCAAAGCCATTTTCTATAAGGTCTATCATTGTATGCACAAAAAAGGAGAGTGCCCGGTAAAGGCACTCTCCTCATTAAAATAACCATTCCAAACTTTTCAGAAAGTTCGGATAATATACTTATTTCACCAC
>CAIYVS010000612.1 GCA_903929655.1 uncultured Bacteroidota bacterium
GCGACTCTCATCTTAGTCTCAATCAAAAGAACTTACTTGCGGATTCAACTCGAGAGTTGTTTAGGCTAGTCATTAAATAAATTAATAATTATATTAAAATCACTATTAAATGTAAGCTGGATAAGGGTTTCATACTTTCGCAGCAGGCCCTACATACATGTTATTATAAAATATTGTTTTTGTGCATGCGAAAATTTGAGTTGCACCCGTGCAATTATAACATGCCTCATTTTGATGTACCATTGGTATAAACATAAAAAATCCCCTGAAAATACCAGGGGATTTTTTTATCAACTAATTAAATCTTTATCAACTTATCATCTCCTCTCCTTTGGAGAGGTTGGGAGAGGCTCCTACTACCAAACCTTAGCCCTCAGGCTTTCGGGACGGAACATCTTGTCTGTTGGTTTTATATTAAATGCATCATACCATGATTGTACATTTGTAACAGGACCATTGCAACGCCATTTTGTTGGTGAGTGCGGATCGGTTTTGATGCGCTGCGCCAGTTCCTCAGGGGTAGTGTTGGCACGCCATACCTGTGCCCAGCTCAGGTAGAACCTTTGGTCAGGAGTCAGTCCATCGATCTTTTCATTGCCTTGTCCTTGTTTGGTTTTCTTGAATGCCTGGTAAGCAATAGTGATACCACCAAGATCTGCAAGGTTTTCGCCTTCTGTGAGTTCCCCATTTACATGAGTGCTGTCCAGCACAGTGTAAGCATTGAACTGCTTAACCACCATATTCGCTTTCGTAACAAATTTGTTAGAGTCTTCAGGGCTCCACCAATTACGCAGATTACCGTCAGCATCATACAGGCGGCCCTGGTCGTCGAAACCATGTGTCATTTCATGACCTATTACAGCGCCAATACCACCGTAGTTCACAGCATCATCCGCTTCAAAATCAAAGAACGGATATTGCAGGATGCCTGCAGGGAAAACGATCTCGTTAAAGGCAGGATTATAATAGGCATTCACAGTAGGAGGAGTCATACCCCATTCCATCCTGTCCACAGGGCGGCCCAGTTTGCCCAGGTCATAATTATATTCAAACTGCGATGCTGCAAGTATATTCTTTACATAATCATTGCCAACTACATTCAGGCTGCTATAGTCTTTCCATTTGTCAGGATAGCCTATTTTCTTCATGAAGGCATTCAGTTTGGTCAGCGCTTTCTTCTTAGTGCTGTCGCTCATCCAGTCCAGGTGCTGAATGCGGTCTGCATAAGTTTCCTGCAGGTTGTTCACCAGCTCCAGCATGCGTTTTTTAGCTTCCGGTTTAAAGTATGCATCCACATACATCTGTCCCAGCAATTCGCCTATTGAGCCGTCCACCATTCTTAAAACACGTTTCCAGCGCACCTGCTGCACTTTCTGGCCGCGCAAGGTCCTGCCATAAAAATTGAAATGTGTTGAATCAAAATCAGCACTCAGGAAACCCGACATATCATTCACAGCATGGAACTCAAGATATTTCTTCCACACATCAAGCGGGGTAGCCTTCAGTTGTTTGGATATTTCGGTAAAGAACTTAGGCATGCCTACCAGCAGGGTATCCTGTCCCTTCACATTCAGGTTGGTGAATAATGCTTTAAAGTCCAGTCCCGGCGTCAGCTTATCAATACCGTCCAGGGTAAACTTATTATAGGTCTTATAAGGATCGCGCATTTCCACACGCGTCATAGAAGCGCCTGCAAGGGCCGTTTCCAGCTTTATTACATCAGCGCCGTCCTTCTTTGCAGCAGCAGCATCTTCACCCATCAGCATAAACATCTGGGGCACATAGGCACTATATGCTTCGCGGATCTTGCTGGTGCGTTCGTCCTTATCAAAATAATAATCGCGGTCGGGCATACCCAGGCCACCCTGGCCAAACTGGCAAATTTCTTTGCTCACATTCTTATCATCAGGGCCTACGCCAAAACTAAACAATGGGCCTATGCCCTGTGTATGTTCAGTAGCTATTTCTGTCAGCAGGCCATTTACATCCTTTATCGCTTTAATGCGGTCCAGCACAGGGTTCATCGGCGTGATACCGGCTTTATTAATGGTATTGCTATCCATACCACTACGGTAGAAATCGCCCACCTTCTGCCAGGAGCTGCCCGCTGCCGCAGTCTTCATATTGGAAGCAGAGTCCAGCAAAGAATGCAGGGCCTTGTTATTATTTTCTATCAGTTCATCAAAACTGCCCCAGCGCGTTTTGTCGCCCGGCACAGGATTATTTTTCAGCCAGGTACCGTTGGCATACAGGAAGAAATTATCCCCAGGGTGCACCGTAGTGTCCATATTGGCGGGGTCAAGCACCTTGCGGGACGTGCTCGTTTTACCGGCCTGCGGCTGGCAGGATGCCAGCATAAGCAATGCGGCCGAGCCTGCGAAAAGCGTGTTTTTAATATTCATACCTTATAAAGTGTGTGATTTTGAAGCTGCAAATGTACTACCTATAATCTGAAAATTTGAATATTTGGGAATTGGGGATGGGGGAATTTAGGGGGATGAATAATATATCTTATAATTCGTTTGTAGAATTTCTTGTAAAGAGCAATCAACAATATTGTACACTTTACCGATTATTCTCCTGGCATTTTACAAGCATCGCGTTGTTTCTGCTTTCCTATTAAGCATAGTTTACTATATTTACCACATATATAATCAAAATTAAAATCACTCATCATGGCTAAAATAAAGATAACGAGAACAAAAAAAATACAATTCCAAATTAAGGAGGTTCAAAATAGTCGTTGACGGGAGAGTAATAGGGGACATTGCAGACGGTCAAACAGCGGAATTTGAGATACCAAAAGGAAATCATAAAATGCTTGCAAAAGTAGATTGGTGTGGAAGCCAAGAAGTGGATTTTTCAGTTTCAGACAACGAAACAAAAATTTATTCAGTATCTACTTATTCATACGATACTCTTGCTATGTTTGCCACATTAACAATAGTTGCCCTACATCTCTTCTTAGTACATTATTTCCATTTTGGTTATTTGATATGGGGTGTTGTATTATCTCTTATTTTTATGGTTTACATGGTAAGCATTGGGAGGAACAAGTATTTAGAGTTTACCGCCTTATCTTAGTAATAACAAACTAATGCATTTTTAGGCGTAGGGTTCAGACTCTACGCCTTTCTCATTATTGACTTTCTGCAAGGGATGGAGTAGGTTTGAGGAATGTATGAATTGATTGGTAGTTACATAAGATTATTAAATGCATTGTTGCCTTATATTCCATATAAAACAGCAATTGACGTTGAAACAATACTTAGATCTGGCTTATCGTATTTGTGCTAAACCAGGTGACATGTCACTTTTGGCTTTGTCCGTGCAATATTACGCGGACGCAGAAATCGTAGCTTCTGTACCGCGTGATCTTTTTTGGCCGGCGCCGGCGGTGGATTCGGCAGTGATTAAAATTATTTTGAAAAAAATAAA
>CAIYVS010000613.1 GCA_903929655.1 uncultured Bacteroidota bacterium
GAAGCCGTAATTATAAAAGCAGATGCTGCAACTCAATGCCTTTATATTGTCTCTATACATTGCACCAAAAGAGGCAGGCCGGAAGGTGGGGCTAGGCTTAAGAACTATGAGAGTTTTGAAGCTGCGCTGGATGATTGTTTAAGGTTATCATATGGTATGACTTTGAAGAATGCCACTGGGGATATTTGGGAAGGTGGTGCTAAATCTGTAATCGTGCCTTTTAACAAAGAGGTATTTCATAAGCTCATGTCTCAAAAGGCTGAAACCAGAGAGGAAATTGGTGCAGACAGAATGAGATTGTGGAAAAATTTCGGTGGCTTTATATCTTCACTAAGGGGGCTATATTTAGTTGGTGAGGATGTGAACCTAAACAGTGCTGATATGGCGGGTATATTACAATATTGTGTGCATACCAGTTGTTTAGACAGGCTACACGGTGGCAGTGGCAATCCATCTCCATTTACTGCAAAAGGAGTATATTATGCAATAAAAGCAGCTATAGAGTTTGTATATCCCAATAGCCCAAGTTTTAATGGGAAAAGAATATTAGTTAAAGGTTTGGGGAATGTAGGGTACTCTCTTGTGAAATACCTGGTTGATTCTGGGGCTTATGTTATAGCTTTTGACCCTATAAATGAAACAGCCAAGACTAAGGCGAAAAAAGAATTTCCTGCAAGTAATTTTGAAATAATAGAAGATTACGAACAATTTATATCAACGCTGGCAGATGTGTTTTCGCCACAGGCAAATTCATTGAGCATAAATACCAAAGACCTTGATAAAATGAATGTAAAGATCATTTGCGGGGCAGAGAACGGGCAGTTGGAGGATATAAGTCTTGTAGATGTACTTTATAATAAGGGGATCGTGTATGTGCCCGAGCCTTCCATTAATTTTATGGGCGTCTTCAGTGCTTACCAGGAACACAGGGGTATTTTATATTCTGAGTTTGAAAAGAAGGCTGAAGATATTTATACTAATACCAAGCACCTTTTAGAGGAGTCAAAAGAGCAGAACAAAAGACCCTATGATATTTTTATAGAGATAGCTAAACAAAAGGCCAGTCAATTGAACCCCATGGAAGAAACTCATAGGATACCAGGTAATGCTCACAGAGGTATTGAAATAATTAAAGAGTTATATAAAGACTGGCATAAATAAGGTTTTTCAATCTTTCTTCCAAATAACAAATTCTCCTTACCTTTGCGCCTATTTTTATATTAGGGCAAGGTGTGTATTCTATATAAAAACCCGTTGAAACCAGATTTTTCCTTTCCTTAATAAATTAGTTTATGGCTGAAAAATATAGAGAAAACAAGCAATTGAATATGCCTTCTATTGAACGGGAGTTCTTGGAACTATGGAAGGAGGGCAGGGCATTTGAGAAGAGCGTGCAGATACGCGAAGGTTCGGAGCCTTTTGTTTTTTATGAGGGTCCGCCCAGCGCCAATGGTATGCCGGGTATTCATCATGTCATCTCGCGTACATTGAAGGACCTGGTATGCAGGTATAAGACCATGCAGGGATTCCAGGTGAAGCGTAAGGCCGGTTGGGATACTCATGGTTTGCCTATTGAGCTGTTTGTGGAAAAGGAATTGGGTATTACCAAAGAAGATATAGGTAAAAAGATAAGTGTAGAAGATTATAATAAGAAGTGCCGCGAGGTGGTGATGCGCTATAAGGACAAGTGGGAGGACATAACCGAGAAGATGGGTTACTGGGTGGACATGAAAGATCCTTACATCACTTACGATAATAAATATATAGAATCACTATGGTGGGCCCTGAAGACATTGTATGAAAAAGGCCTGCTATATAAGAGTGTGAGCATTCAGCCTTATTCTCCCGCGGCGGGTACTGGACTGAGCAGTCATGAACTGAACCAGCCGGGCACTTATAAGGATGTGAAAGATACAACCGTGGTGGCGATGTTCAAGGCGGTGTATGATGATAGATCGCAATTTCTGTTTGATGCTTCGGGGGATGAAGATGTATTTTTCCTGGCATGGACGACCACTCCCTGGACATTGCCCAGCAATTGCGGCCTGACCATGGGGGAGAAGATAGACTATGTATTAGTTAAGACCTTTAATCCTTATACACACCAATCAACCAACGTAATTCTTGCCAAAGCCCTAATTGGAAAATACTTTAAACAAGAATCTCAAAATGCTGATTTTGATAGTTTTACATCAGAGTCTAAACTGATACCATGGAAAATAATAGCTGAGTTTAAGGGCGCGCAGGCCGAGGGCTGCAGGTATGAGCAATTGCTGCCTTATCCCGGCAATGGAAGTGAAGAAGCGGGTGGTGACCCATGGCGTGTGATATTAGGAGATTTTGTAACTACCGAGGATGGTACGGGTATAGTACATACTGCCCCGGCCTTTGGTGCAGATGACTATCGTGTGGGGAAAAAGAATGATATAGGCATCCTGACCATGGTGGACAGGGAGGGGAAGTTTAGCGACTATATGGGTGAGCTGAGCGGCCGATATGTAAAAAATTATAAAGACGACCCTGACTACAAGGATGTGGATGTGGACATAGCCGTGAAACTGAAACTGGAGGGAAGGGCATTTAAAGTAGAAAAATACGAGCATACTTATCCGCATTGCTGGAGGACCGATAAACCGGTTATCTATTATCCCTTGGATGCATGGTTCATAAAGACCACTGCTGTAAAGGATAAGATGATAGAGCTGAACAAGACCATCAACTGGAAACCTAAAGCAACAGGTGAGGGTAGGTTTGGTAACTGGCTGGAAAACATGGTGGATTGGAACCTGAGCCGGAGCCGTTACTGGGGCACTCCATTACCTGTGTGGGTGAGTGATGATGGATTGGAAACCAAGTGTATAGGAAGCATACAGGAACTGATAGATGAGGCTCAACTGGCCAATAAAAAGCTGGGTTTGAATCAATTGCTGGAGAGTGATGTATCGCCGCTGGAATCGGATAATACTTTTGGAGATATAGTAAACCAGCCTTCTAAAAAGGAGGAACTGGACCTGCATAAACCATTCGTTGACAAGATCATACTGGTGTCTAAACATGGCAGGCCCATGTACAGGGAACCGGACCTGATAGATGTATGGTTTGATAGCGGTGCGATGCCATTTGCCCAATTGCATTATCCCTTTGAAAATAAAAACGAATTTGCAAAATATTTCCCTGCAGACTTTATTGCCGAGGGCGTGGACCAGACAAGGGGCTGGTTTTATACCCTGCATGCTCTTGGTGTAATGCTTTTTGGCAGTGTGGCTTATAAAACGGTGGTTAGCAATGGATTAGTGCTGGATAAGAACGGGAATAAGATGAGCAAGCGCCTGGGCAATGTGGTGGACCCGTTTGAGACTTTGGAGAAATATAGTGCAGATGCTAGCCGCTGGTACCTGATAACAAATGCTTCGCCTTGGGATAGCTTACGATTTGATATTGAGGGAATTAAAGAGGTTCAGCGGAAGTATTTTGGAACTCTGTATAATACTTACCAGTTCTTTGCCTTATATGCCAACCTGGACAATTTTACATTTAAGGAAAAATATATACCTGTAAATGAGCGCCCTGAGATAGACAGATGGATACTCTCCAGCCTGCAGACTTTGGTAAGTGAGGTAACAGGGTATATGAATGATTATGAACCTACCCAGGCAGGAAGGGCCATGGAGTTTTTCCTGGATGAGCAGTTGAGTAATTGGTATGTGCGTCTTTGCCGCCGCCGGTTCTGGAAAGGGGAATATGAGCAGGATAAAATATGTGCTTATCAAACATTATATGAGTGTTTGGAAACTTTGTCATTATTAATGGCGCCGATAGCACCTTTCTTTTCCGACTGGTTATTCAGAAACCTGAATGAGGTAACCCAAATGCAAAAGGCGGAATCAGTTCATTTGGCGGATTATCCTAAAGTGAATAAGCATGTGATAGATAAGGAGCTGGAAGAGCGCATGGCATTAGCGCAGGATATTTGTTCGCTCGTCTTATCTATCAGGAAGAAGGTAAATATAAAAGTAAGGCAACCTTTGCAGCGGATCCTGATACCTGTAAGTGATGCTCATATTAAGGAGCAGGTGGAAAAAGTGGCTGGCCTGATTGAGAATGAAGTGAATGTTAAATCAATAGAATATCTAACTGATACAGAAGGATTTATTAAAAAGAAACTCAAGCCTAACTTTAAGTCGTTGGGAGCCAGGATGGGAGCTAAAATGAAGGCGGTAGCTGCAGGCATAGGCCAGATGAGCCAGTTGGATATTGCGAGTCTGGAGAAAAATAAAACATATTCATTAAACATAGAAAACGAGCTTATAGAGATAAAAACAGAAGATGTAGAAATTATTGCCGAGGACATACCGGGATGGTCGGTAGCTAACAAGGACAATCTTACAGTTGCGCTGGATATCACCGTAAGCCCTGAATTGCAGGATGAGGGCAATGCCAGGGAGTTGGTGAATCGTATACAGAAAATTCGTAAAGAGAGTGGTTTTGAGCTGACTGACAGAATTATTGTTGATATACAAGAAATTGAATCATTAAAATCGTCGATTATAAATTTTAAAGACTATATTTGCGCGGAAATTTTGGCGGATGATATAAAAATATTACCTCATATTACGGACGGCATTGAGATTGAGGTAAATGATGCAATTCTTAAAGTGTTAATCACAAAAAACTCTTAAGGTTATGGCCCCAAACAAAAAAGCGGCTTCTAAGCCGGTTAAAAATGCAAAATCCTCATCCGGTGCCCAAAAAGCCGCCGCAAAAAAAGTTGTGGCAATAAAAACCGCGAAAAAAGTGAATAAGCCTGCTGCTGCAAAAAAGGCGGCGCCGGCAAAGAAAGCAAGTCCAGCAAAAAAAGTAACAATAAATAATTCAAAGAAAGTGAAAAATACGACTAAAAAGACTGTTCCAGCGAAGAAAGCAGCACCGGTAAAGAAATCAGTACCAGCGCCAGCAAAGAAAGTAGCAGCACCAGCAAAAGCGACGGTAGTGGCCAAGAAGGTAGTAAAACCTGCCCCTAAAGCAGTTGAGGTTAAAAAAGCTGCTCCTGCCAAAGCAGTTGCAAAGCCTGAAGTTAAGAAGGCTGTCAAAGAGCCCAAAGTGAAGGAGCCTATAGTTAAAGCGCCTAAGAAAGCAAATGCAAAACAAATAGCAGCATTTACTGCAAGGACAATGGCTAAGGCTATGCCTGCAAAACCTGCTCCGGCACCTGCACCGCGTATACGCGAAGAAAAGAAACCGGGCATTATAATAGCCCATCGCAAACTGGAAAATAAATCAAAGCATGCCGGTGCTGATATGGGTAAAACCATGATCAATTACCAGCCTGATTTCACACGTTCTATACTGGACGAGCCTGAGCATCAGCAAGGCCCGGTTTACAGGTACAGCGATGAAGAGCTTGCGGAGTTTAAAGACCTGATTACCGGCCGTTTAGATGCTGCCCGTAAAGAATTGGTTTACCTGCAGGGATTGATCACCCGCAAGGATGAAGCAGGCACGGAAGATACAGAGAACCGCTATATGAACATGGAAGATGGCAGCGGTGCTATGGAGCGCGAACAGCTTGCGCAGCTTGCCAGCCGCCAGATACAATTCATCAACCACCTGGAAAAGGCTTTGGTGAGAATTGAGAATAAAACTTATGGCATCTGCCGTGTTACAGGTAAGCTTATTGACAAAGCCCGCCTGCGCGCTGTGCCACATGCTACTCTGAGCATTGAAGCCAAGAAGTTTATGGCTAATAAGCAATAGATTTATTTAATACGTTTAAATAGTCTTGAAAAAGAACATAAATTTGGGCCGCCACTAAATGTGGTGGCCTTTTTTAATTCCTGCACTTATGAACGATAGTTTTTCAGAGACGCAAAAATTCAGGAAAATATGGCTATGGCTCATATTGCTGCCGGTTATTTTATGCCTCAGGAATGGTCTAGTACACGGATGTTTTGATTATGATTCTCTGCAGCCGGAAATAGGCTTGGTTATAGTTTCTGTGCTCATTGTAATAGGGGTGTTTCTATTGATATTTTTTATGAAACTGGAAACGCGCATTGACAAAACAGGCATTTATTATAAGTACGTGCCTTTGCACAGGGAGGAAGTAAGAATTGACTGGAAAAACATTGAAGATGCATACATAAGGAAATATAAACCTCTTATTGAGTATGGCGGCTGGGGTATCAAGCTGGGGGTTTTTGGCAAAGGCCGGGCCTACAATGTAGCAGGTAATATAGGTTTACAGATCGTTTTTAAGAATGGGAAACATTTATTACTTGGCACCCAAAAAGCCGCTGAAATGAAAGCGGTATTAAATAAACTGGCTGAGGAAGGGATTGGAATTAAGCATAATTATACAGACCGTTTTTGATAGAGATGAATATGAACCCAGATTTTTTTGAAATACAAAAGTTCACTCAAACATGGGTATTAGCCATACTTATACTGGTAGTTCTTTTGATGGCCCGCTTTGTTTTCCGGCTATTGAAGGATGAAAAGATCAGAAAGATCAATCCTTTATTTTTTCTTATTTTTCTCATTCCCTTGGCGGCTGTTTTCCTTACTTTTTCTATGAGGCTGGAAACAAGAATAGACCGTTCGGGAATTTCTTATCGTTTTTACCCTTTGCATATGAAGGCTGCAAGGATAGACTGGGGTACCATTGATAGCGTGTATATACGGGAGTATAATCCATCAAAGGAATATGGGGGGTGGGGTATAAGAGATGGTAAGAGCGGCAGAGCTTATAATGTGTCGGGCAATACGGGGTTGCAAATTATTTTCAAGGATAAAGACAAAGAACGATTGCTGATAGGGACTATAAAACCCGCTGAAATGAAAAAAGTGCTGGAGGATCTTTCAAGTACCGGCCAGATACGTTGTTATTATCCATGATCAATGGCCCCAGTTCGCTCCGCCTCTAAACATATTTCTGTACATTTCCCTGTTATCTTTAGTGTCCGTATCGGGTATTGATGCGCCTGCTTTGAAGTTTCTCAGGGTGTAAGTGAGGCTGAACATAAAATATTGTTTCAAAACCTGGGTTATGTCATTTTCAACATACTCTGCTGTAACGGTACGGGTAATGCTCTTATTTTGATTTAAAATATCATTTGCGGTGATCCTTGCTTCCAGGGCATTGTGTTTCAGGAATTTATAGCCCAGGTATGCATTCCACAATAAAATATTTTCTGTACCACTGTTGGAAGTGAATGTGCTATAGTATGAATTGGTCATACTGGTATTGAAAACAAAATTTTTCAGGAATATATAATTGATCTTGAAAGACAGGTTGTGGTTGTAATAGTTATTGTTTGACTGGGTTTGGAAGGAATTGTTGACGATGTTGTAAGTGGCGGTGTATGCAAAAGTAAAATCTACTTTCTCACTTATATTGCTACTTACTACAATGCCTGCAGAAGGGGCTGTATTATCGGATGAGTTAGACAGATTATTAACCAGGCCTGGCGAATGTGTATAATTGAGTCCGCTGTTCAGGTTCAGATTGGATTTTATGAGTTCAAGCGGCAATGCATATGTTACGAAAGCTTTGGTATTGAAATAGCCATTTAAATTTACAGGTAGCGAGAGTTGGTTGTTCTTTTTTATAATGATACCCGGAGCAAAGGTAGAGTCTGCCCTGTATGGTATCAGGGTTTGGTTGCCTATGTAGTCATTTATATAGTTGGCATACATAAAGAGGAAAAAATTGTGCTCCTTGGTGGGTTTGGTAAGGCCATATCTTACTATTAATGTCTGTTCATAGTCCTGTTTCAAATCAGGGTTACCTGTTTTCAGAAGTTGCGGATTGCTGATATCCACAACATTTTGCAATTGGGTAATGGCGGGTGCCGTAATGTTGGTGCGGTACATGATGCGGAGATTTCTGCCATCGGCAAATCGGTAATTGAAGAATGCAGAAGGAAGGACATCTGTAAAGACCCTGTTGGTGGTATAAGCGTCGGGAAAAATCTGGGTGCCCCGGAGTGTTGCACTTTGCAAATTGGCGCCTAGCATAAAATTTAGTTTTTTGTCTCCCAGCCTGTAGCTTAGTCCGCAGCGTTGTATAATATAAGTACTATTGTATTTGTTAGAATAAAGGCTATCGAAATCGTAAAATTTTGTTGCAACATTCATACTGTCGGTTTCTTTGTCTGAACTGCTTTTGGTGTAAGAGGGCGTATAATTGAACATTAACTGGCTTTTTTTGCCAATGGGCTCTGTATAGTTAAGACTTGACGACAAAGTATAGCCGTTATTGTACAGCCTGTAGTTTTGATTTTGATAAGTGGTGGTGGTATTAATAAGGGTGGAGTTCAGTTGCCCGTCTCCTGTTTTTTCATTAAGGGAGTTGCCAAGATTCAATGAGATTGTTCTTCCTTTTTTATGAAATTTATGTTGCAGCAAAACGTTGTCAGAGAAGTTATAACCCCAACTATTAGCAGGTGTGGTTGAAGATGAAATGCTATAGGGCGCATCATTTTTAAGCAATCTGCTGGTGTCATAAGAAGCTGATAAACCATAGTTCTCCTGCTGGCTAAAGCTTGGTGTAATGATGAGGGAGTTAAACGAATCTATCGTGTATTCAAATCTGAAATTGAACCTGTGATTTAAATTTTTTGTGGAGGAAATGTCGTTCTCGCTATACAATATATTGCTGTCAAGTACCGGGTTGGTATTATAGCTCCTGGTGAGGAAGGTGTTATTGTTATTATTGGTAGAATTGAAAAAATAGCTGCCACTTACTTTTATCTTTTTACCCCAGTTGTCGGAATAATTGATACCGGCAGAATTGGTAGTGGTGATACCTCCCTGTTGCCCCACAAGAAAGTTATTGGCTGAAGAACCGCCATAGCTGCCACCGCCAAAACTACCGCGGCTGCTTCCGCCCATTCCCATACCGCCCCTGTTCTGGTTGCCACCTGTAATACCCAGGATGTCCTGGCTGCTGAAGTTTTGCTGGTTGATATTGTTTGACAGTTCAAGAATGGAAATGCGACGATCGCCTTCAAAAATATTCAGATTACCTCCTGCAAGATAAGTGTCATCTGTGCCATAGCCTGCAAAAAATCTTCCGAATTCACCGTTCGATTTATTTTTCCGTGTGACAATATTCATTGTTTTTTGAGAATTTCCATCATCAAAACCTGTGAACTGGGATTGGTCGCTGAGCTTATCAAAAACCTGTATTTTATCTATTACTTCGGAGGGAAGATTTCGTAGTGCAAGGGTAGGGTCGGTGCCGAAAAAAGGCTTCCCATCTACATATACTTGTTGCACAGCTTCGCCATTTACTTTAACGCCGGAATTGTCAGATGTTACGCCGGGCATTTTTGTAAGCAGGTCTTCGGCGGTAGCATCAGGATGTGTTTTATAGGCATCTGCATTAAACTGGGATGTATCGCCCATTTGTTGTGCCCTGATTTGTTTGGCTTCAATCACCACATCTTTCAGCGTATTTGTCCCTGTTTCCATTTTCAGGGGGCCGAGGTCGAAATTGCTGTTAGTGACTGTTATTGTTCTTGATAGGTTTTGATAACCGATATAAATGCTTTTAAAAAGATATTGTCCGGGTTTTACATTGTCTATTTCGAATGCGCCATTAGCATCGGTAACAGTGCCTGTCTTAGTATTGGTGTCGCTGGTATTTATAAGCAATACCGTTACCCCGATTAGAGAAGTGTTATCTTTCTTGTCCAGTATTTTTCCTGTAATATTATAGGTTTGCGCAAAAATGGTTTGCACAAAAAACAGGCAGAAAAAAAATAAGGTGGTTTGTTTAGTAAATTTCATCATCGGTGCTGAGTAGGCCTTTTGATGCAATTTAGCAGTTATGGTTTAAACCGGATGTCAATTATTATTTGCCCATCACCTTTCGCAGGCTGTCGATGTTAATATTATATACTTTGGCTTCTGCCACATTTACATGATCGCTCTTTTCGTCTTTTGATACTATAAGCTGACCTTTTTCAAGACTATTGTCTTTTGGAAATAAACGTAGCGCCATCATGCCCAGTTCATTTGCGGTTTTCCGGCCTGCGTCATCCGTTTTGCTAAACATATCGACACTGCCGAGCGTAATGCTTAATTCTGTGTTTTCTTTTACGCCGACGGTTATGCTGGCCACGCTTGGGTAGTATTTAAAAATGCTGTCCTTCATTTGTTCTTCATACTGTATGTTCGATTCTGAATTGTCTTTGCATGCAGATAAGAATAGTATGCATGCACTGATGGCTAATAATGTTGTTATGCTTTTCATCTTCTTGAATGAGTATTTCATCAAATATATGCAATGTGCTGAATTCCTTTGCAGAAGGGGCATTTTATTTCTTTTAACAGTTTTATGGAATTTTTCCTTAAAAAAGTTTTGAATAGTAGAAATGCTTCCCTACCTTTGCACTCCCGTTTAAAAAAGGGGTAGTTCTTTGAGAGGTTGATGGAGTGGGAAAGGGGTTATTTTTTCTTTTAAAAAAAGTAAAAAAATGTTTTTGTGAGTTGAAGAAAGGATAGTAACTTTGCGCTCCCGTTTTGAAAGAGATAAGGGAAAGATAACAGGCAGTTCTTAAAAATGATAAGGTGAAGGGTTAGAGGCCCGCAGAGATGGTTCAGGTCCATGGTCACATCAAAAGGTTAAAAACCTTGAAGTTCTTTGAAAGATTGGGAAACAACAGCA
>CAIYVS010000614.1 GCA_903929655.1 uncultured Bacteroidota bacterium
AGACCCATTATTCTCACAATTACAAAACCAAGTCTTTCCAGTAATAACAGGTTGTTTAGTACTCATTATACTGCAATTTGCATTTCTATTTCTCTAAAGCCAACAAAATGATTTAGCATTCCGGGTTTTTCTTCCTGAACGCACATTTCAATAACCTCATGTATGTTTTTTATTGCCTCGTCAACTGTTTTTCCATAAGAATGACAGCCTTTAAAAACAGGGCACGAAACAATATAAATATCATCTTCATCCTGCTCAATTAATATCGGGAAATGAAACTTTTGCATGTTCATAATTCTGTTCTCTTTTAATTTTTTACACTTTGCCTGCTAAACAATTGCCATCCTTTCTTTTTCCAAATCCAAACTTGTAATATTTTCAGTTTCAGTTGTAAAGGCTTTCCTGCCATCTCCACATTAAGATTTGCAGTTTCTCTCACAGACGCGGTACTACCGTCCAAAATAATATTGTCAAAATACTGGTCTATCACATTGTAAACGATCTTACCACTGTACAAGTCATCTATGATATCCTTCCTGGATTGTATCCATCCATTGGAATGGCCATAAGTGATCTTATCGTAAACCAGTTTTTTGATCGTAACAGAATCTTTATTTATAAGCGCTTTATTAAAATCAGCAACCGCCTTCTTTAAACTAACAGAATCGGCCTGTGCAAAAGATGCACCGGCTATAAAAAGAAATACTATTGTAACAATGTAACGCATGTTTATCGCAACGCTCTTTATATAGTTGTTCTCGTACTTAAAATATATTCTTCCATAGGTCCGAAAAAATGTTCCGACCATCCTTCCTTATGGTTTTCCATTTCTTCTTCATTCGGAAAACCGTTGTGTTTTAAAAAGATCTTCGTTCCTTCCTTATCAGTTTCCAGTTTATAATAAACTTCAGATGGCTTTGTTTCTTCCGGCCATTCTGTTGTTTTCCAGGTATAAGCCAGTTCCTTATCGCTTATCTTCAGCACATTGCCTGCCACCCAGCCATCAAACATCTCAAATTCACCACCTGCTTTTTTTTCCACTTTCCCTTCTCCCCCACTCCATGCTCTTATCAATTTTGCATCAGTCAGTAATTTCATAACCTGCGCTGGTGTTGCGGGTATCAGAAATTCCAATGTAAGATCGTAAGACATGAATCAAACTTAGTTTTTAGCTGCTGCCCTTAATTCGTCTATTATCTTATCTACCTTTTCTTTTGTCAAAAATTCTTTATAGTTCTTTCCTAACTGCATCATGGGTGCATAACCGCATGCTCCCAAACACTCCGCAGGCTTTAATGTAAATAAACCATCTGCTGTTGTTTCCCCTTCATTTATTCCCAACTTGTCCTTAATATATTGTATGATCTCATCGCTGCCATTCAGCATACAAGGCCCGGTTCTGCAAACCTCGAACAAATATTTGCCAACCGGCTTCAGGTTGAACATGCTATAAAAGCTGGCTACCTCATAAACCTCAATCGGTTTAATACTCAGCAGCTCCGCTACGTAATCCATCACAGGCGCATCCAGCCAACCGCCAAATTCATTCTGTGCCATATGTAAAACAGGTATCAAAGCGCTCTTTTGCTTTCCGTCAGGATAGCGTGCGATGATCTCTGTTACTTTGCTTAGTTGTTCCTCACTAAATTTTATCATATTAGCTATTCGCCTTGGGCGAAAGTTTTATTTTAATATTTATGCATCCAATTCTCCTGCTATTACATTCAAACTACTCAAAGTAATGATCGCATCGCTGAAAAAGCCGTTCCTTACCATTTCCGGGAAAGCCTGGTAATAAATAAAACATGGCCTGCGGAAATGCAAACGATAGGGAGTACGTCCTCCATCGCTTACCAGGTAAAAACCAAGCTCACCATTACCACCTTCTACCGAATGATATACCTCACCGGCAGGAGCATCTATCTCACCCATGATAATTTTGAATTGATAGATCAGGGCCTCCATTTTCGTATATACATCCTCTTTGGGCGGCAAATGGAAATGGTCTGCTTCCGGAGCATAGAAAATTTCTTTCTGCTCAGGGAACTCTCGTTCTATTTTTTCAATTTTTTCCAGTGCCTGTTTTATGATGCTGTAGCTTTGCCATATTTCATCATTGCGTACCATATAGCGGTCATAGACATCGCCCACAGTACCCACAGGTATTTTAAAATCAAAATCTTCGTACGAAGAATAAGGTTGCGCCACGCGTACATCATAATCAACACCGGTAGCACGTAAATTAGGTCCTGTAAAACCATAATTCAGCGCCCTTTCAGCACTTATCGGGCCGGCACCTATACAACGGTCCATGAATATCCTGTTACGGTTCATCAGGTTTTCAAACTCTTTCATCGTTTTCGGAAAGGTGTCCATGAACTTTTTCAACTTCGTAAAGGCAGCAACCGTAAAATTTCTTTCAAAGCCACCTACGCGGCCAATATTAGTCGTGAGGCGTGATCCGCATACCTCTTCAAATATTTCATAGATGAGTTCCCTGAACTGGAACACATAAGTAAAGCCTGTCAATGCCCCGGTATCAACTGCTACCACCGAATTGCAAACTAAATGGTCCGAAATGCGCGACAACTCCATTATAATCACACGCAGGTAATCAACACGCTTGGGTATTTTAATGCCCAGTAATTTTTCGATAGTAGTATGCCAGCCCATATTATTTATAGGCGAGGAACAATAATTAAGGCGGTCTGTAAGCGTAGTGATCTGGTAATAAGGCCTGCGTTCCGCTATCTTTTCGAAAGCCCGGTGTATATATCCTATGGTTGGCACGGTATCAAGTACACGCTCGCCATCTATCTCCATTATGTTCTGGAATACACCATGCGTGGCCGGGTGCGTTGGCCCCAGGTTTAGCGTGGTGGTCTCCTTCTGTAAGGACTCTTCCGAAAGTTTTATATGATGTTCTGTCATACTCAAATCCCGAAGTTTCGGGACTAATTTCTTTTTACTTTTTATACAATTGTACCACCCCTGCCAAACATTTCATCATCTTTATCTACACGCGTTGGGTCTTCCATCGGGTATTCTTTACGCATCGGGAAATAGTCCATTTCATCCACGTTCAAAATACGTATCAGGTTAGGATGCCCCACAAAATTAAACCCAAAGAAATCGTAAGTTTCCCTTTCCATCCAGTTGGCTGCAGAAAAAAGTTGGGTTGCTGTGAAAACATCCGGCCTTTCAACAGGCACATATATCTTCATACGAAGACGTATATTATCTTTCAGGTTGTGCAAATGATAGACAACAGACAATTCTTCACCTTTTCTATCCGGAAAATGTACACCTGTAAGATCTGTAAGAAAACGGAAACACAATGTCTCATCATCATACAAAAATTGCATCACCTTCATATTTAATTCTGCCGGAGCTCTGAATGTAAGCAAGCCATAAGGTTCGCCCCATTCCACCAGTACACCGGGAAATTTTTCGTTTAGCTTCTCTTTTATTATTTCATTTGTCAAAACCATTCTTGTTATTTTGAATTTTGGCTTTTGATTTTTGACTTTTTATTGTATCCCATATTCTGCCATCAGCGCTTTATACTGCGGGCTGTTCCTTCTGCGCATACTTTCATTTTGTACAATGTCCTGCAGCCTCATCACACCGTCCAGGATAGCCTCCGGGCGGGGCGGGCAACCTGAAACATATACGTCCACAGGTATCACCTGGTCAATCCCCTGCAATACAGGGTATGAATCAAAGATTCCACCGGTACAAGCACAAGCCCCTATAGCGATCACCCAACGGGGTTCTGCCATCTGCAAATAAACCTGTCTTAAAATCGGACCCATTTTTTTAGCAATGGTACCTGCCACTAAAAGCATATCGCACTGGCGTGGAGTAAAACCCATACGCTCCGAACCAAAACGTGCCAGGTCGTAATTGGCACCCATAGTAGCCATAAATTCGATACCACAGCATGAAGTAGCAAAAGGTAAAGGCCATAAAGAATTTTTACGGCCAAGACCTACAAACTTATCCAAACTCGTGGCCATAAATCCTTCACCGGAATACCCTTCGGGTATCTCCACAGGCTTCACATTCGTATTATACTGAACCGGACGAGGCATATCTTAAAACCCTCCTAAGCTCCCTGAAGGGAGAAATTTAAAATCGTTATTAATAAAATCAACTTCATTATGTCTTAACACGCCTCCCCTTTAGGGGTCGGGGGTTTAGTCTTCCCATTCCAACGCTTTCTTTTTTATGATATAGAAAAATCCACAAAAAAAGAATCCTACAAATAGCAACACTGCGTAAAATCCATCTTTCCCCAGCTCCCTAAAGTTTACGGCATAAGGATAGAAAAATATCACTTCCACATCAAAAAGCACAAATAATATAGCAACAAGAAAATATTTAATTGCCATTGGCTGACGGGCATTACCCACAGAGGGGATCCCGCTTTCAAAATTGGCTAATTTGTCATGTGTTTTTCTTTTAGGGCCTAAAAGGTGTGTAGCAGCCATCATTACGATCACGAAACCAATTGCAATGGCCAATTGAAGGGCAACCGGGAAATAGTTGAAAGGTGTATTTTGATCCACCGCCAGCAGTAAAAATTTCATACGTTGTCTTTACTCCAAAATGAAGTGTTTCATTAAGAATTAGCAAAGGTAGATGTAAGTAGCGAATTAGCAAGATGATTTTGGACATATAAAGTGTTATTTGCACACTTTTAAAAGACAACTTCATTAATTTTTAAAAAATAATTATTTAAAGACTGGAATTTAACATAATAAATATATAAAGGTATTGCCTGTTTCTCTGCGTTCAACAAAAAAAGTTCTTTAGCAGGATGAAAATGGCTATTTGTCGAATAATATTATTTATATTTTGTATTACCTTAGTGTAAAATTTTTCCTATGAGATTCAACCTATCCCTCCTAATATTTCTTTTTATTGCATTTAATGCTGGAGGTCAATTAAGCAATGGACTTATTGCCCATTGGGATTTTAATGGTAATGCCAATGACGTAAGTGGTAATAATATAAATGGCACCGTCACGGGGGCTACACTTGTAGCTGGATATAATGGTATTGCAAATACTGCATATCAGTTTAATGGCAATGGAGATCAAATTAATATTCCATACAATTCGCTCATGAACATAACTGATTCCTTTTCCATTTGTGCTCTTGTAAAACCTACGGCTTTCTATTCGGGTCCTTGTCAGGGCAATTATATTTTAACAAGAGGTACATCTC
>CAIYVS010000615.1 GCA_903929655.1 uncultured Bacteroidota bacterium
CTTAAAGCTACGTTCTGGTTAGCAGAAGAAGTTGCCTGTGCGTTTGCGGCCATGTTGAAACCTAAAACTGCAGCGGAAAGAATGATAATTTTTTTCATTGTTTGTTTGTTTTTGTTTGTTTAAAAATGTTTTGTTTTTGTTTTGTTGACACAAAGATGCGGCGACAATTACATGCATGGAAGTATTTTACATGCCTTAACTGCTTATTTGCAAGTGATTAACGAGCTATTAAGAAATGGAATAAAGGCCTAAAAGAATCATTTTTCATAAAAGGATTGCCTGCCGGTAATTTAAACCCCTTTTATAAAAATTCGCTATCAGACATATTATTTTTTCATTAGCATATATAATTGTAAATAAGTTTTTATTAT
This sequence comes from uncultured Bacteroidota bacterium, assembly GCA_903929655.1. Classification (GTDB taxonomy): domain Bacteria; phylum Bacteroidota; class Bacteroidia; order Chitinophagales; family Chitinophagaceae; genus JABDGU01. The sequence continues at coordinate 372 of CAIYVS010000615.1, forward strand.
TTTTAAAAAAACTATAAACATATGATAACCTTAAACTTAAAATTCCGATCAGCAAGACTATCTTTTTTAGTTTTACTATCATTAATTGTATTGCCTCTTTCAGCATTTTCGCAAGTCTGGTTCGAATTGGGGGTAAATGCCAATTCCTTAGATGCCAATGCAACCATATTTACCATTAAGGCTGATAACTCAGGAAATGTATTTGCTGCCGGAGAATTTACAGATGGTGCCGACGTAAATCACGGGTACCGTTTTGTAGCTAAATGGAATGGAGTAACATGGGTTGAACTTGGTGCTGGCCTTTTTCTTTCGGCTCCCCTCCATTGGATAAATACTATTCTCCCGGGTACAGGAGGCAATATATATACTGCAGGCACCTTTGTTAATGCTAACATGTTGCCCTATGTAGCCCACTGGAATGGATCGGCATGGAGCGAACTTGGCAGCAGCAGCAACCCCTTCACAGCTAATTCCACAATTCATAGTCTGGCTATGGACTTATCAGGGAATATATATGCAAGCGGAGAATTTAAAGACGCAAACAATAAACACTATGTAGCCAAATGGGATGGCAGCACATGGAGCGAACTGGGCACGGGCGCCAATGCACTTAATTCTACCCTATATACCTATTCAGTAACCACAGATGCAACAGGCAAGGTATATACAGTCTATTCTGATGGTACAACCTGGAACGTGATGAAATGGAACGGCACCAGCTGGATCCAGGTAGGAACCGGCTCCGCCGGCTTAAATGCTAACGATCTTATAAATAATATCTGTACGGACGCTGCAGGAAATCTGTATGCTTCGGGCGCATATACCGACGGCAATGGAAAATCATATGTAGCCAAATGGGATGGCACCAGTTGGACAGAACTGGGTACAGGCAGCAACGCTCTTAACCCTGCCAATGGCATTTCTGTCATGACAGTTGATCCTGCAACAGGTTTTGTGTATGTCGGCTTAACTTATGCAATTGGCCCTTGCAAGTCCTACATTGCGAAATGGAATGGCACTAACTGGTCTGAACTGGGCTCTGGTGCAGATTCTTTAAATGCGAATTGTGATATTTCCGCTATTACAACAGATGCGGCAGGTAATGTTTATGCAGGAGGAAATTTCCTGGACAATAACAGTTTCCATTATGTAGCCAAATATGGTATACCAACAGGGCTTGAAAGTATCAATAAACCGAATGGCAATTTGAATATTTTTCCAAACCCGGCTACCGCCATGCTTACTATTAATTTAAAAGATGATTTCACAAATGCACAGGTTCATATAAACGACCTGGTAGGTAAAGAAGTTTATGCATCTTCCTTTAGTGGTAATGCGCTTTCTTTAAATGTTTCAGATTGGGGCAATGGTATGTATATATGCACAGTGTACAAAAGTGATGCAACAACTACTTCCAGGTTTATTGTAAATCATTAATTCAGTTTTTTATTAAGCCTTGGGTTTATGAAATAAATATTATTTTTTCATTAGTATATATAATTGTAAATAAGTTTTTATTATTTTAAAAAAAAAACATAAACTTATGATAACCTTAAACTTAAATTTTCGAATTATCAAAGCATCTATTATACACGCCATATTCATTTTGACTTTTCTTACCTGTATATCATTTAATTCAAGAGCTAGCCATTTGATGGGAGGGGATATGACCGTTATCGATACATCAGGATACACAGTTTTAACAGTTTCTCTCTACCGGGATATTACAGGTATACCATTAGGCAACCTGATTTCTGTAGATGAATTTGATTATAATAGTTCTTCAAATCACTATGAATATACTACTACCCTCTATATAAACAGAAATGCAGCCTTAAGTACAAG
>CAIYVS010000616.1 GCA_903929655.1 uncultured Bacteroidota bacterium
ATACTCCATTAAGACTACCATATAAAACATTACTATTATTACTTCCTTCCTGATCATAGGTAATTGCACTTGCATTCTATGGTATTTAATAAAATTGATGTTTTCCATAAAATTGATATGTGTTGGAATATTACAAGCATGGATTGATCTTGTATAATACCTATTCCTAAAAATTTTATTAAGATCAAATGGTTCCAGACATGAATACCTGTTGTTGTCCCAAAGAGTGGGATTAATTTCATTACTACTGCGCTCGTCAGTGTTTGTTTGTGAGCCTTTCATTTCCTTTTCAACCCTTTCCCAAGGGAATTTATTCATAGGCTCATCTTTGCTTTTGCCAGGCTGAGCCTGGACAGCTGAAAAAAAGAGACAAACAAAAACAGCCAATAATAGAAATACTTTTGCCATAAAAAATTATTGTTGTCAGAGTATAGAATAACGACAATAATAGTTTTTAATTATTTATGGTTCACAACCAGCTTCATACTCTTTTTCATAATACCATCACTTACAGTACATATATATAAGCCATTTCTCCAGCGTGAAACATCAATGATATTGTCGGCTGCATTTAATTCTGCTTTATATACTTCTTTACCTGTTAAATCAGTAACACTTACAGTTCCTTTAGCCCTGATTGTAATTTTACCAGACGCAGGATTAGGAAAAATATTTCCTTCTTTTTGCCACGCCTCAACATTCGAAACTCCATTGGTTCCGCCATATTTGGCAACATAATATTTACCGCTGTCATTAGTAAAGTATCCTGTTGCATAAATATTTCCCGGTTCATCTGTTGCCAGCCCCCAGATATTGCTGTTAGCATTAATAGCATCAGCACCTGTACCCAGTTCCGTCCAGTTGTTACCATCCCATTTAGCCACATATTCTTTCCAGTTAGCATCAACAAATCCCCCGGAGGCATAAACATTTCCGGCAGCATCTGTTATGATACACTCAACGTCGCCATAAATATGCATAGGGTTAGTTCCTGTACCTAATTGGGACCAGGTGCTGCCATTCCATTTGGCTACATATGCATATCCGTTGGAATCATGAGCGGTTGAATAAATATTTCCGGATGCATCGGCAGTAATACTGTAAATACGACCACTAGAGCATAGCGCATTGGCACCTGTACCTAATTTAGACCATGTGCTGCCGTTCCACTTGGCTACGTAACTGTAACCATACGACGGGGCAGATGAATCAGTAAAAGCCCCGGCAGCATAAACATTTCCGGACGGATCTGTTGTGATAGTAAAAATATAGAAATTAGCATTTAGCGCATTGGCACCTGTACCCAATTCAGTCCAGCTATGGCCATCCCATTTCGCTACATACCATTTATTGCCCGAGTTTGTAAACCTGCCGGCTGTATATACATTACCAAATACGTCAGTAGTTAAACAATAGATCATGCTGTCTGCATTAAGGGCATTAGACCCTGTACCCAATTCAGTCCAACTATGGCCGTCCCATTTGGCTACATAATTATGCCCATGAAGATAATTAACAGAATCTCTGAAATCTCCTGCAGCATAAACGTTCCCTGCAGCATCTGTGGCTATACAGCTAATTTCATTTCTTGCATTAAGCGCATTAGCACCAGTACCTAACTCAGACCAGCTATTTCCATCCCATTTCGCTACATAAAAATGTCCTTCATACCATATAGCCGAATCAGTAAAATCCCCGGCAACATAAATATTTCCGACCCTGTCTGTAGCAATACACGCAATAATTGAATTAGCATTCAGGGCATTGGTTCCTCCTAATTCAGTCCAGCACTGGGCAACCGATAAAAAGGGCACTAACATTAAAAAAAATGTTTGAAAGAATCTGGGGAACAGATAAATATCTTTGATCTGGTTATAGCACTTTTTCATAATGGACCATTTTAGGCAGTTTTCCAATACGAATATATACCAAAAACAGATATAAAAATCACTGCTTAACAATCTGTCTCTCTGTTCTATCCTAATTATTTTGTAATCATATAACAAACATGCAGGGTATCAACTCACGAACATCAATAAGTGTTTTTCGATTATTCAATATGCACGGAAATATCCCAACAACATGCAGGGCTTACTTTATCTCAAACTTCGCCTCAACATTCGATGTGAATTTGATCTTTTTAAACTCCAGGTAATCATTCTCAACACCCACTTTGCTTGTTTTCTCTACGGATACCTTATTAGCATAATTGACAACATAAGGGTCATGGTCATATGTCTCATTTTCTCGAATATAAATAGGCCTTCCGGCAGACTGGCCCAAAGCTTCGAGCATATAGCTGCCTTTTTCTTTAGCACTTTTAATGGCAGCGATACGCAATTCCTTTTTTACTTCCTCTTTTTTTGAATAGTCCAGTTTAGTTAAAGATGCAAATTTTATATTCAGCTCTCCGAGCTTTTCATATACTCTCCCAAGCATATCAGCAGTGCTTACTTTTAAAGAATAGCTTTTTCTTGCCATTACATCTTTATTAAACCAGTTCACCTTTACATATGCCGCGTCAGCGCTACTTACAGAAAGATTTGACAAGTCAATACCCAAACTTTGCAAACTTTCTTTTAACTGCTTTTCCTGGTCTTCTATAGTTACTTTCCCTCCGCTAAATCTTTCTTCAATTACAATGTTAATATAAATCATATCCGGTATCACTTCCTTCTCTGCAATACCATTCACTTCAATATAGGGCTTATCATTTTGTTGTTGTTGCGAATATGTATTGGTCGTTAAAAATAAAGAGAATAAGACAAGTATAGATTGCAAAAAATGCGATGACTTTGCCATAAGAATAGTTTTTGATCTCTATAAAACTTAAAAGGATGCAGTTTATTGCATCCTTCTATATGTTAATTTTTGTATAAATACTCCTTTAAGACTTACTCTACCAGGATATAATAACTCGAGATCAGAATTGCGGTTTTGATTTCAATACAATATAACGCCAGGGATAAACTTAAAATCTTTCTTATTATAAGTGAACAGCGGTAGCTTATAAATAACACTCATAGCACCAATAATAGCATCTGGTATTTGTAAATTGTGGGATAACTTGTA